>NZ_JBVPQK010000009.1:0-25310 GCF_058197115.1 Bifidobacterium sp. POST2/T3 (B1) | reverse complement strand
AGCGACGAGGTGGCCACCGGACTGCGAGCGCATGACCTGATCGCCCGGACCATCACCGTCAAACTGCGCTTTGATGACCTGCGTTATATGACCAAGGCCCATACCCTGGAGACACCGGTCAACTCAGCCAATCGCATCTATCCGCAGGCGGTCGGACTACTCAAGGCCATGCTGGGGCTGCCTGAGGGTGTTCCCATGGACACCTCCCTGCCTAGGCTGATTCGCCTAGCCGGTGTCAGCGCATCCGGTCTAAGCCGGGTGGAAGATACCCCCATCCAGCCATCCTTGGACGACATCATGCGCGAGAGCAAACGTCACACCGGCAGCGAGTCCCAGCGCCTGGATCAGGCAGAGGCCACCATGGACTCCATCAGGAACCGCTACGGCAAGGGTTCAGTCAGCATGGGTCTCTAAGCGCCTGTATGCAAACGCTCCAGGGCCAGCTCCAACTGGTCGTCGAATATGGTGGATGAGAATCGCAAACGGCGACTATCCCCGTAGAACTCCCCAGGACTGGCCAGAATCCCCATACGGGCCAGGTCGGCCATATCGGCCCAGCAATCGCCCGAACGGGCTTGCGCCCAGATATAAAGCCCACCCTGTGGCATGACGGCATTGTATCCGTAAGATGTCAGAGCTTGAGCCAAGGCCCGAAGACGACGGGCGTAGATCTCGCGTTGGGCCATCACAGCTTCTCCGTCCTCCAGAGCGGCTCGCATGGCCCGCTGTACCGGACCTGGCACAATCAGTCCCACCTGCTTGCGGTAGGCGGTCATGGCCTTCACCAAACGAGCATCGCCGGCCACGAGGGCCGCCCTGTACCCGGCCATGTTGGACTGTTTGCTCATCGAATACAGACAGAGTATGCCGCTGGCATCGCCGCCACAGACTTCAGGTTCCAGGATGCAGGGTGAGGCCGGGATCGGCGCATTCTGCCCGACTTGGGTATGTTCTGACCAATCCAGCATGGCATAGCACTCGTCGCTCAGGACCGTGGCCCCTATCGAACGAGCCGCCCGTACGATCTTGGACAACTCGGCTCGGTCTATGACCTGCCCACTGGGGTTGCCTGGCGAATTGATCCATACTGCTCGCACGCCAGGCAAATCCACCCATGAATCCGTATTAGCCGGATCATCCACGGTTGTCACCTGGGCTCCAGCCAGCTGGGTTCCGATGGCATAGGTGGGATAGGATACCTTCGGCTGCACCACCCGGTCCCCCGGTCCCAGATGCAAGAGTGAGGCCATGAGCGCCACCGCTTCCTTGGACCCGACCGTGGGCACCAGGTCCGCGCCTAGAGCATCAAGATCAACCCCGCGACGACGACGGAACCAGTCGGTCGCAGCCTGCCTCAGGGAATCATCACCGGCAGTTTTTGGATAGCCTCGTGCCTGGCCATCATCCGCAGCCGCCGCCAAGGCCTCCTTGACCGACCTGGGCACTGGATCCACCGGCGAACCCACCGAGAGGTCGACCAGACCGCCAGGGCATTGCTCAGCACGCCGCCGGTAAGTGTCAATCCTTGACCAGTCGTAGGGGGATTCGAACGAGTGAAAACCCATGGTCTGCCTTTCTCCTATAAATAAGCCGCGGTGGGATGGCTCCCTTCCGCGGCTCGTCAGCCTTAATCGACTACTTGTTGGGTGGCAGGGCTGCAACACCCTCCGGATCGTGATCATAGGGGCCGACCGCGGCAGCACCGCCGGCATCTCCCACCTGGGCGAAGAAATCAGTCGCTGCGTCCTTATACCAAGTCCACTCATCGGGCAGGTCGTCCTCGTAGAAAATGGCCTCCACCGGGCAGACCGGCTCGCAGGCGCCGCAGTCCACGCACTCGTTGGGGTTGATGTAGAGCGAACGAACGCCCTCGTAGATGCAGTCCACCGGGCATTCGTCCACGCAGGCCTTGTCCTTGACGTCCACGCAGGGCTGAGCGATGACGTAGGTCATGGGTTACCTCCTGAGTATGCGAGTACTCACTCTACACTCCAGCGCCGACGCTCCAGGTCAGTCCAGACCGGCCTGGGTGGCCTCGGATATCTTCCCGCTGAGCTGATGACGGCCAAGCAGGGAGTGCCGGTAGGAATAGCCGAAGTAGATAGCCAGACCCGCAGCCAACCAGACCACGAACCGGATCCAGGTCAGTACGGTCAGGTTGAGCATGAGCCAGAGACAGGCCAGAGCAATCAGAATGGGGACCCAGGGGTTGCCGGGCATCTTGAAGGATCGGGGCAGGTCGGGCCGGCGCTTGCGCATGATGGGCAGGGAAATGGCCACAAGCAGGAATGCCGAAAGCGTGCCGATGTTGACCATGTCTGACAAGACGTCTATGGGGAAGCAGGATGCCACTACGGCCACCACGATGCCGCCCAGGATCTGAATACGGGCAGGCGTGCCATGACGACCGGTGCGGGACAGAGCACGGGGAAGAAGCCCGTCACGGCTCATGGCGAAGACGATTCGGGTCAGTCCCAGCAGGAGCACCATGACCACGGTGGTCAGCCCCACCACGATGCCGAAGGAGATGATCTTGGCAGCCCAGGGAGCGCCTACCATCTCAAAACCGGTTGCCAGGGAGGGGTTCTTGGCCTTGGCCAGATCCTTGTAGGAGACCATGCCGGTGGTGACGATGGCGACCAGGATGTACAGGGTGATGACGATCAGCATGCCCAGGCCGATTCCGCGGGGAATGGTCTTGTGGGGCTCCTTGGCCTCCTCGGATGTTGTGGCGACGATATCGAAGCCCACGAAGGCGAAGAAGACCAGGGCGGCGCCTGAGAGGATGCCGGGGACACCGTAGATGGTGGGCTGCATGCCGGAAACCCACTGCCAGAGCGGCTGGCCCATGATTCCTGGCACGCTGGCCCCCGGAACGGCCGAAGCGGGCTCGGAAGGCGGGATGAAGGGCCGGTAGTTGTCCAACTTGACGTAGAAGAAGCCCACCACAATGACGAAGACCACGATGCCGATTTTGAGGACGGTCAAGGCGCCGTCGAACCGGGCCGAGAGCTTGGTGCCCAGAACCAGAAGGACCGTGAAGAGGGTGACGACCGCCAGCGGGGCCAGGTCCACATCCAGGCCGCCCACATGGAAGCTGGAGCTGAATGAGGTGCCGCCCATCAGATGGATGAAGTCGTTCAGGTAGACGCCCCAGTACTTGGAGATGACCGAGGCGGCCATGAGCATCTCCAGAATCAGATCCCAGCCGATGATCCAAGCGACCAGTTCGCCCATGGTGTTGTAGGTGAAGGTGTAGGCCGAGCCTGAAACCGGAATCATGGAGGCGAACTCGGCGTAGCACATGACGGCTGCCGCGCAGACGATGCCTGCTATGACGAAGGAAATGATGACGGCCGGCCCCGCATGGAAGGCCGCCGCCTGGGCCCCCACCGAGAAGATGCCAGCGCCCACGGCCACTGCGACGGCCATAATGGCCAGGTCCCAGGTGGTCAGCGTCCGCTTGAGCGACCTGCCCTCCTCCCCGGTCTCCGCCAGGGTCTGTTCAACGGATTTCTTCCTGAATAATTCCATCCTGCTCCCAATCGTGACTTATTGTGACGCAAACTCCTCAGGCCCATCACTATAGGAGATAGGGGCACACAACTCCGGACTTTGCTCATTTCGGGATATTACCCGCTGGCAAGCCTTCCGGAATCGGCAACTCGATCAAGGCGCAGCAATCCGCCAATAGACAACTAGACAACAAAGCACCCCAGCCGTTTCGACCAGGATGCCCACTGGGTGCAACCCGTACCTTATTCAGTCGGGCCATCCTTGAATATGGCAATGTCCTGCATGCCGTTACGCTCATTGCAGGTCTGCTCACCGTTGACCACTGCAAGGACTTTCTTACGAAAATCGTTGAAAACCTGATCCCCGGGCTCATCCAAAAGACGGCCGGCGTCGAAGTCAATCCAACGATGCTTCTTGGTGGCCAGAGGCGTGTTGGTAGCTACTTTCACAGTAGGCACGAAAGTTCCGAAGGGAGTGCCCCGGCCAGTAGTGAAGAGGACCACTTGCGCTCCGGCTGCGGCCATTCCCGTGCTGGAGACAAGGTCGTTGCCTGGCGTCTGCAGCAGAGAGAGCCCGGGCCTGGAAATATGGTCACCATAGTTGAGCACGTCCTCGACCTCGCAACGACCGCCTTTGCGGATGCAACCCAAGGATTTGTCCTCCAAAGTCGTGATTCCGCCCTTCTTGTTGCCTGGAGAGGGGTTGTCGGATATGACTTCGCCGTATTTGCGGAAGAATCCCTTGAAATTGTTGATAAGGTCGACGACATCATGGAAGACCTGCTCGTCGCGTGCCTGGCTCATCAGGACCTGCTCGGCCCCGAACATTTCAGGAACCTCGGCCAGAACCACGGAACCACCCTGAGTAACCACCCATTCAGCGAACCGACCGACCAGCGGGTTGGCCGTGATGCCTGACATTCCATCGGACCCGCCGCACTTGACGCTGACCTTGAGTTCGGACAGGGGCACCTCTTCGCGGTGATCGCCTTTGGCCGCCTCGTTAATCTGGTCCAGGAGGGCATCGGCCTCGTCCAGCTCGTCCTCCACCTCCTGGCATATGATCCAACGAACCCGGTTCGTGTCGTACTCGCCCAGGGTGCTCAACATGTCCTCCATCTGATTGTTTTCACACCCAAGACCAACGAGGAGCACACCCCCGGCGTTGGGATGGGTGGCAATGTCCTGAAGACAACGCCTGGTGTAGACCAGATCGCCGCCGAGTTGGGAGCATCCATAAGGATGACGCGCCACAATCACCGAGTCAAAAGATCCGTTGCCGGGATGGCGGGCTGAGAAAGACCGTGCCATGGCGTTGCACAGACTGTTGATGCAGCCTACGGTTGGGACGATATAGAGGTCGTTGCGGATGCCTACCTTGCCTGTCGCGCGCCTATATCCTTGGAAAGTCCCGGTCGGACTGCCCGGCTTGACCGTGTCGGTAACCGGCTGATAACGGTAGCTCAGGTCGGCGCCCAGGTTGGTGGCCAGATTGTGCGTGTGGACCCATTGTCCTGTAGTGATAGCCTCCTTGGCATGGCCGATGGCATAGCCATACTTGATGACGTCCTCACCCTTGGAAATGTCCTGAAGCGCGAGTTTGTGTCCGCGAGGAATTTGGTCAAGCACCGTCACCTCGCCACGACCCTCTACCACAACACTTTCGCCGGGCTCCAGATTTCTGGCAGCGACAGCCACCATATCCTTCGGATTCAGGAGGATCGTATCCTGGCCGGTCCGCGCCGGTATATCGTTGATATAGTCATGCTTCAAACCAGCTGCTTTACCGTCGCCACAGGTGGAGACGAATCCTGTGGAGCCGCCTTCTGAAATCATGCAATGCCGCTTTGCGTCACTCATACTTTTAAGCTAACGAGCCCTCTAGGATACCAATCACTTTGTTGCCAACCTTTGCGCAGAAAAAGACCCCGGGTCCCCTCCTTTGAGGCGAGGCCGGGGCCATATTTGACTAGCGTTCCGATTTGGGATGCTGGTTTATCCAAATGAAGAACGCCAGCCCCATGAGGATCCCTGCAACAGAAGCCAGAAGGCGCCGTCCTCACGAATGGTAAGCAGACCATGCTGAGGCTGATCCTTGACCTTGAAGGAGAACTTGGCCCCATCCGCGCTCTACGCATAAAGCACCAGAGTCTCGTCCAGCGTAACGCCTTGCTCAGTGGAACCCTGAACATCCACAGTGATCGGCGTGGCCGGTGATGGCGTAGGAAAGACAGAGTCAGGCCGAGCCGTGGACCCGAGAGCCATCTTGCCCAAGACCCTTGTTGTCTGCGAATCGACCTGTCCACTGCACAATCGTATACCGCAAGTCAACCCTGCCGACTACTTGGGCCTTAGCTCTCAAAAAGGGCCAGGGCGTTCTCATAGGAGACCGCACGCACCAGAGGAGCCAGATACTCCTTGTCATCAGGTATGATGCCCTGGGCGGCCCAGTCGCCCAAGAGCCCACAGAGCACTCTACGGAAGAGCTCATGCCTGGGGAAGGATAGGAAGCTGCGGGAGTCCGTGGTCATTCCTACCGCATTGCCCAGGAGTGAGGTTTCAGCCAAAACTTCGAGCTGCCGACGCATCCCGGTGACGGTGTCGTTAAACCACCAGGCATTGCCCAACTGAAGCTGGCCCCGATCATCGCCTCCGAAGCAGCCTAAATCAGTGGCTATGGCCATATAGTCGTTGGGATTGAGGGAATAGACGATGGTTCTGGGCAAAATGTTCGAACTCTGCGCCTGGTCAAGGAGTGCGGCAAGGGGGGCGGCAACCGAGTTGTCAGCCATGGAATCGTAACCCGTGTCGGCTCCAAGCTTTCGGAAAGCCGTCGAGTTGTTGTTGCGGCTGGCCTGAAGATGCAGCTGCATGGTCCAGCCCTTGTCCTTGTAGATTCGCATCAGCTCAAGAAGGAGAGCCGCGCGATATTGGGCCTGTTCCCGCCTGTCCAGGTCTAGCCCGGCCCTGGCCTTGCTGAAAATGGCATCCAGATTCTCAACAGTCGCCGGAGCGAATTCCACCACATCGACAGCATGGTCGGAGAGTCTGGAACCATGCTGGTGGAAGTACTCCACCCGATCACGCAGAGCGTCGACCAGTTCGCTGAAGTCATTGATCGGCTTGCCACAGACCGACTCCATTGTGCCGATCCAATCGCCATACCCTTTGGCGGTCGGATTCAGGGCCGCATCCGGACGGAAGGCGGGAACCATCCTAAAGGACTCCCCCTCCTTGGCGAATTGATCGTGATACTCCAGATTATCCTCAGGGGAATCCGTGGTGCAGACGATCTTGACGTTCATGCGACGCAGAAGTGCTCTTCGCGAGAAGTCCGGGGTGGCCAGCTGTTCATTCGTCTGATCAAAGATGGACTTGGCGGTCTTGGTGGTCAGGGGTTCGCGGATGCCGAAGTACCTCTGCAGCTCCATGTGCGTCCACAGATAGACCGGGCTACCCACAGCCTGTTCCATGGTCCGGGCATAAGCCATGAATTTGTCCCAGGGGTCCCCGTCTCCGGTGATCAACCGTTCCGGAATGCCATTGGCCCTCTCCAGCCGCCACTTATAATGGTCTCCATAATTGTGACCATCTGTCAGCCAAGCATCGACAATATTATCGAAGTTGGGATCCTCATAGATCTCCTTGGCGTGCAAATGGCAGTGATAATCCACCAGAGGAAGATTCTCAGCCACCTCATGGAACAACTCCCGAGACAATTGCGTCCCGAGAAGAAAATCATCATCCAGGAAAGCCACTACAAACTCCTTAGTCGAAAACAGCAAGTCCGGCATTCGAATTTCCGCATGCCCAAAATTCTCCTGTACAGACCAACGGACAGGCGAAACAGTCACACGATCGGAACTCACATATACCATGAGTCAGCCTATGCGCGCCTGAAAAGAGACAGTCTCGATGTTGCCATGATTTGTCGAAACCTTCCCTGATCAGGAACCTGACGTAGCCTTACCCGTGCTTTCCCGGACGATAAGGCGAGAGGGAATCATGATGCTCTGCGCCAGATTGGCTCGGCCATTCAGCCGATCCAAAAGAATGCCGGCTGCTGTCTTACCCAGTTTGGGCGGGGTGTTACCCACGCTGGACAATGGCGGATCACTGACCTGCGCCATAGTGTCGTTGTCGAATCCGATGATCACGTAGTCTTCCGGACAGCGAATCCCTTGACGACGCATAGCTGCCATGAAACCCAAGGCCATCAGGTCATTGTGAGCAATGACGGCGCCTGTAGGATCATTCAGGTACTGCTTGGCCAGGGCATACCCCCCGACGAAAGTGGGAAGACCCGGCCAAATTCGTCGAACGGCCACCCCACGCTTGCGAAACTCTTCGCAGGTGTGATTCCACCTGACTCCAACCGACCATGACGAAGAAGGTCCATCCAGATAGGTCACTCGTGAAAAGCCCATGGAAACCAGTAGTTCTGCGGTCTGACGGATACCAGTGCCAATATCGATGGCCACACTGGGCACCCCACGCACGGTCCGGTTAACCACGACGATGGGCCTGGTCTGGGCGCACTTGCGGATCATGGCATCAGGCATTCTCGAGGAAGTCAGAATTACCCCGTCCACATAGGCGGCAATCTTGTTGAAGGCCGCCCGCTCTCTGCTGGCGCTTTCCTCAGATTCAGCGACGATAAGGGCAAATCCTGCCAGGTTGAACTCGTGTTGTACAGAACGGATGATGTCAGAGAAGAACTGGTTGGCGATGTCAGGAACGATGATGGCGATCATGCCCCGGAGCGTTCTGGACGGAACCGTATCGACCGGCTCCGTATAGTACCCCAGTGCGTCGGCTGCAGCGAATATCCGCTTGGTTGTGGCCGCACTGACCCTATCAGGCCGAGCGAATGCCCTTGATACCGTGGAGGGCGAGACGCCGGCCTTGTCAGCCACCTCTCTGATCGTCACACGCCTGGAACGGTTATGACCGTTCATGACCGAGATTCCTTCTCTGCCCCGTTTCGATCCACAGGTTTGCTCGACCTGGCACCCGTGCTCTGCCTGATGACCAGACGGGCGGGAACCGTCGGAGCTACGGACAGGTTGGCTCCGGAAAGACGTTGCATAAGGAGGTCGGCAGCCCCCCGTCCAAGGACTGAAAGGGACATATGGATGGTGGTCAGAGGCGGACTGCTCACCATGGACATGGTGTCGTTGTCGAACCCGATGACCGAGATATCACGAGGGCACTCGCAACCAAGCCGTCTGAGGGCCGTGATCAGGCCGATTGCCATCAGATCATTATGGGCGATGACCGCTCCTGTAGGGTCGTCCATATACTTCTCTGCGAAGGAATAGCCTCCGTAAAAGGTAGGAGCGCAAGGCAGCGAACGCTTGACGCTCATCCCCTTGGCGTCGCATTCATTGAAGATATGCCGCCACCGGATGCCTCCTGACCATGAGGCCGCCGGACCATCCAAATAAGTGAGACTCCGATAACCCAATGAGTATAGGTAATCGACCGCTTGACAGGCCCCCTTGGCCACGTCGATGCTGATGCTGGATACACCACGAACGTCACGGTTGACGCTGACCAAAGGACGCAGCTGGGCGCACTTGCGGATCATGGCATCGGGCATCCTCGGCGAGACCAGGATGATTCCCGAGACCACGGGAGCGACCGTATCGACGATCCTGCGCTCCCTGGTGATAGACTCCCGGGTATCAAGAATCAGGGTTTCAAAGCGCAAGCGTTCGCACTCGTCCTGGATGTTGCGAATAACACCGGTGAAAAACTGATTGCCCAGGTCGGGCACAATGACCGCAACCAGCCCCCTGCCCTGCGAGCCTGACCGGCTGTCGACGATATCGCTGTGATAGCCCAGTTCATCAGCGACCTTCTGAACCATTCGAGCCGTAGAAATACTGACCCGATCCGGGCGCGAGAAGGTACGCGAGACCGTTGAGGGGGACACCCCGGCCTGACGAGCCACATCATATATGGTGATATGGCGGTTGTCCGTGGAGGCATCGCCACCCGAATCTGCTCCGGTCTTCATCTATTCGTATCAGCCTTCCTTGGTCTGCCCCATATCGCATGAAATACACGCCAACGGTGCCGAGCACTTCCAGCTTCCAAGTATAAGTGACTTCCCAGTCCTGTAGCAGCCGACAGCAGTCTGATGAGAAACAAACTGCAACTACGAAAGCAGACAGGCACCAACTTGATAGGTTCGGAAGCAGGATGGGCAAGCGTTTACGCCTGGTCTCCGCGATATGTTTTTTTTGATAAAGGAAGGCACTGATGCTTCACCTTAGTGACGATATACATAATGAGTCCACAGCCTGGCAGAAGGCCGGCGTGACCCTGCCAACCTACGACATCGAAGCCATGCGCCAGGCCACCAAGCGCTCGCCTGCCTGGATCCACTTTGGGGCCGGCAATCTCTTCAGGGCAGTCCACGCCCCCATTGCCCAAAACCTTCTGGAGTCAGGCGCCACCGACCGAGGCATATTGGTGGCCGAATCCTTCGACCCCGCCATCGTCGATCAGGCCTACACCCCCTTCGACGACCGCTATCTTCAGGTCATCCTGAGAGCGGACGGATCCATGAAAACATCGTTGATCGCCTCCGTTGCGGGCGCCTACCCGCTGGGCGAGCATCCGAAGCCCTTGCATGATCTGAGGCTGGTCTTCCGCAATCCCAGCCTGCAGATGGTCACCACGACCATCACCGAAAAAGGCTATGCCCTGGTCGACTCCCAAGGCCAGCCGCTGCCATGGATCGCTCCTGAATTCGAGGGTGGACCTGATAAAGCCAAGAGCGCCATCGCAGTCATCACGGCCCTCCTGCTGGAGCGCTTCCAGGCCGGTGCTCTTCCCCTGGCCCTGGTCAGCACCGACAACTTCTCACGAAACGGGGAGCGGTTCGGCCAAGCCGTCAGGCAGATGGCTGACGAGTGGATAGGGAGGGGTCTGATCGAAAAAGGCTTCGGCGACTACCTCAGAGACAGGAACAAGATCACCTTCCCGCTGACCATGATCGACAGAATCACTCCCAACCCTGACAAGGAGGTGGGTTGCCGCCTCAAGGCTCTGGGCATCGCCGACGCGGAACCTTTCCGGACCAGAGGTGGAACCGCTATGGCCCCATATGCCAACACTGAGGAAACCTGGTATTGGGTGGTTGAGGACGACTTCCCTGCAGGCCGCCCGCCTCTGGAGAAAGCAGGGGTTTACATGGCCGACAAGGACACGGTCAACGCCGCCGACCAGATGAAGGTCACCACCTGCCTGAACCCCTTGCACACGGCCCTGGCCGTCTTCGGGATGCTCCTGGGGTATCCGACCATGTCAAAGACCATCGCCGACCCGGACCTCAAGGCCCTGGTCACCCGTCTGGGGTATGTGGAAGGACTGCCTGTGGTCGAGGACCCGGGTATCTTCTCCCCCAAGGAGTTCCTCCGCCAAGTCATTGAGATCAGGGTTCCCAATCCTGGCCTGCCCGATACGCCGGCGCGCATCTGCGCCGACACCTCCCAGAAGATTCCGGTCAGATACGGAATCACCATCAGCAAGTACATCCGAGCCAAGGACCTTGACACAGCCGATCTGGAAGCCATCCCGCTGATCATCGCCGCCTGGCTGCGGCTGCTGATCGGTTCGGATGGCAATGGAATCGACGATGCCGGACGGCCGGTCAAGCTGAGCCCAGACCCGCGCCTGGAGGAGCTTCAAAGAATTCTGGTTGACATCCCACTCAACGGGTCAGCCAAGAAGGAGACTCTGGCGACCACGATCAAGTCCATCCTGGCCGACACCTCCATCTTCGGAACCGATCTGAACGCCACCCCGCTGGCCGACAAAATCGAGACCTTCCTGACCGCCATGTGCCGGGGCAACGGCGCTGTAGCGAGCACCCTTCACAAAGCTGCAAGCGCCTGGTGACATCGGCAGCCTACTGACTGAACAAGGCACACAATGACCGGGTCCGCCCGATCCGGATGTAAGGAGAAAACATCATGCACATGGGATTCCGCTGGTATGGCCAGGGCAACGACACCATCAGCCTGGACGATATTCGTCAGATTCCGGGGGTGGAGACCATTGTCTGGTCCTTGCACCATAAACAGGCCGGCGAGGTCTGGCAGCCGGACGAAATCGAAGAGGCCATGGCCACAATCACCGGGCTGTCTGCCAGGGATCGGGCGGCAGGCATAACCAAGACCTTCAATGCTGACGTGGTTGAGTCCGTCAACGTTCATGAGTCCATCAAGACCGGTTCGACGGTCCTCGGAATCAGCCGGGACCAGGCCATTGACGCATACATCGAGACCGTAGCCAACCTGGGCAAGGCCGGGGTTAAAGTCGTCACGTACAACTTCATGCCGGTCTTCGACTGGCTGCGTACGGAGATGTTCCACCCTTGCCCAGACGGGTCCACCGCCCTCTACTACAACCAGCACCAGGTGGACCAGCTCAGCCCACAGGGCATCATCGACGAAACCCTGAAGGGGGCCGGGTCCCTGACTGTGCCCGGCTGGGAACCTGAGCGACTTGCCCATCTGCCTGAACTGATGGAGGCCTATCAGGGAATGGGCCACGAGCAGATGTACGCCAACTACAAGTACTTCCTGGATGCTGTGATCCCCACCTGCGAGCGCTACGGGGTCAAGCTGGCCGTCCACCCCGACGACCCTGCCTTCGACCTGTTCGGCTGGCCGCGCGTGGTCTCCAGCAAGGAGGGGATCCAACGAGTGCTGGATCTGAATCCCAGCCCCTGCAACGGACTGTGCCTGTGCCTGGGATCCTTCTCATCCAGAAGAGGCAACGACGCCGTGGATGCAGTCAAGACCTTCATGGACAGGATCTACTTCAGCCACGTGCGCAACATCCGGTTCACCGACGCGCAGGGCTCATTCTACGAGGTGGGTCACCGGGCCAGCGAGGGGAACGTGGACACCGTCGGCATCATGAAGGCCTACGCCGAGGCCGATTACCAGGGCTACATCCGCCCCGACCACGGAAGGCATTTATGGAGCGAGAACACGGAAGCCGGCAGACCGCGGCCAGGCTACGGCCTTTATGACCGCGCCATGGGCATCCAGTATCTGCTTGGAGTCTGGGACGCTTACCGCTACAACCGTTGATAAAGCAGAAATAAACAAGCCCCCTCCCCTGTCTTGCTGTTCGGCAAGAGGGGGCTTTTATTTACTTATTGTCCGGTCTCATCCGTCAAGACAAGCCTGGACCGACGGCGAAGCAGACCTGAATGTGAAGCAGAAGAAACCCTTAACAACAAGGAAGTGTCTGATGCCAGTCCGGGTCAATCGCAAACCCGAGCCGGCATCAGACATTTATTCAGTGTTCCCGTCAGGACCACGCCCTGTGGGAAGTTTCCTTCAACCTGGGAAAGCCGACATACATGCAAATGCGAGAATCAAATTGCCACGAAACAACTGACCCCTCGTTTGCACTGTTGGCTCATGCCAATCGGTCAATCAGGGGTTGGACACCCTGGTCGGCCAAATCGTCCAGGTTCTTCTGTACAGCTTCCGTTAGTCCAGCAATCCTGGTCAGGTCATGGCCCCAAATGGAAGCATCAGCAAGAATCCGATTGACAAAATCCTTCTGACCAGCAGCCTTGCGAAAAGCATCGATAACCTTTTGATCATCCTGAATCTTCACAGCATCACCGGCCTTGCCGCCATAAATCCACACCAGACAGGACAGTGCCAGGACGATTCGTTCCGGAAGCCCATGTCCCTGCTCTACGTTTGCCGTGACCAGCGGAAGAAGACGTGAGACGAATTTGGAAACCGAGTTCAACCCTATGGAATCTAAAGAATGCTGGACAAAGGGGTTGTCGAACCGCTCGCGAACCGCAGCAGCGAAGTTCTCCAGCTCCTCCTTGGGCAGGGTCTGGACGGGGATGATCTCCTCCTCCATCTCGCGGGTGATGAAAGAGCGCATGGTCTTATCGCCCATGACCTGTCCTACAGTCTTGAATCCGGCCAGCCGAGCCACCTGGGCCATGGTGGTATGGGGACCGTTGAGCAGATAAACCTTGCGCTCACGGTAGGGCTGTACAGCATCGCAGGTCACCAGGTCGATTCCGGCCTTCCGCGCGGGAAGCAGCTCATCAACCCTGCGCTGGGCGGTCTGGTCACCGGCTACGACCCAAAGCAGGAAGGGTTCGGCCTTGACCATGTTCTGACCCTCGTATCCCAGCATCTCCCAAAGCTCCTGGGCATCTTCGCGCGGGTAGCCCGGAACTATCCGATCCACGAGAGTGGATACGAAAGTGTTCTCTTGATCAAGCCAGTCGATGAAATCCTTGCCCCATCCGAACCGTTCGGCGACATTTATCAGAGCACGATGCAGGGCCGAACCGTTGTCGGCAATAAGCTCGCAGGGCATAATCAGGTAGCCCGGCAGGGACCTGTCGAACCTACGCTTGAGCAGATGAGCCAACTTTGCCGGATATCCTGCCGGCGGCTGGTCTGTGACCTTATCCCCATCGTTGACGGCAATGCCTGCCTCGGTGGTATTGGAGATGATGATCTGCGTATCAGGATCATCGGCCAGAGCCAGAAAACCATCCCAATCCTTGTAGGGGTCGACTGTCTTGCCGATAGAGTCAATCAGCTCATGGCTACGGACGGGCTTTCCATCCTTGAGGCCTTCCAGAATGACCGTATAGAGCCGCTCCTGGTCCTCCAAGACATGGACTCTGCCGTTTTCAAGCGGCTGGACAACTGCAACGTTCCCCCCGAACAAGCCCTTGTTGTTGAGCTGCTGGACTATCCAATCAACGAATGCTCTGAGGAAATTTCCCTCACCGAACTGAATGATCCTGATGGGTCGTTGAGCTGCCTCTGTACTGGTCAGCCCCAGATGCACGGCCACTGCTTCCTGTAGTCTTTCCACAATGCTTCCTTTCCGTCCGCTTGCATCCCGCCCATCCGGGAGATCCGGCCAGATCATCGAACTTGGCGACGATGACCAGCCCGGGACTCAGACACTCAGCCTTGCACCACCTGCCTGGCCTGCGCACAGGCATCAGCAACGGCTTTCCAATCGCCTTGGCGCTGGGCCTTGGACGGTACAGGGAAACTCCCGCCCACAGCAAAGACGTTGGGCAGGTCGATGTATTCACGGGCGTTCCCGAACCCGACTCCTCCGGTGGGCAAGAAGCTCATCTCGGCAAAGGGGCCGGAGAGTGCCTTCAAGGTCTTGACGCCACCGTAAGCCTCGGCTGGGAAGAACTTGGTAAAACGCAGACCAAGATCATAGGCTTTCTCAATGTCGCTGGGAGTCGCCGTTCCAGGCAAGACCGGTATCCGGGAGCCCATGCACCAGTCGACCACAGCATCGCTGAATGCCGGGGAGACGACACCCTTGCAACCTGCCTCCACTGCCTGGCGTGCCTGGTCGACCGTGTGCACAGTTCCTGCCACCAGGGTCACCTCAGGCACCTGATCGTGAATAGCCCGCATCCCGTCCAGGGCGGCAGCCGATCGGAAGGTGACCTCTGCGATGGGCACTCCACCGGAAGCCAGGGCCCTGGCCAGCGGAACCGCTTCCTCGGGTGAATGCAGGGTCACCAGCGGGACCACTTTGATTGTTCTGATCAAATCAATCAATCCGATCCGCTCCTCCGGTACGTCTGTCTTGTCAAACTCACTCATGCCTGCTTCCTTCTCTTGTGGAATTGAACTTGTTGAATCGAATCCATCGCCTGTCCATGGAGGGCTTCTGATCGCCGCCCAGATAAACCGGCTCAGCCAACCTGTCTGACCACCGCCCGCTGGCGTCCGGCAATAAAGTCATTCAACCGGGACTTGTCGGGCAAGCCTTCGTTGTCGGATACCACCTGGGTCTGCATGGCGCCAACGGCACACCCGCGCTCCAAGGCTTCGGACATGCGTCGGCCTTCAAGCAGGGCCGACAAGACACCGGCTGCGAAACCGTCGCCGGCACCGACTGTGTCCACCACCGCATCAACCTTGAAACCCGGAACGTAGACACCATCGTGACCGTCCGTCGCGTAGGCTCCATCAGGCCCGTCCTTGACCACCGCATAACGGGCGCCATTGTCAATGAAGGCCTGACCGATATCGCGGACATTGTCCAGCCCGAATAGATGTCTGCCCTCGGAAATGCCTGGAAGGACCAGATCAGCCTTGGCGCTCAAGGACAGGAGCGTCTGCTTCATTTGCCTGTCGCTCTTCCAGAGAGCCGGACGTTCGTTGGG
The DNA here is from genome assembly GCF_058197115.1 of Bifidobacterium sp. POST2/T3 (B1). Taxonomy (NCBI): domain Bacteria; kingdom Bacillati; phylum Actinomycetota; class Actinomycetes; order Bifidobacteriales; family Bifidobacteriaceae; genus Bifidobacterium; species Bifidobacterium sp. POST2/T3 (B1). Next base: position 9,575 of record NZ_JBVPQK010000009.1, on the reverse strand, counting down.
ATCGAAGGAAACGAAAATCTGATTGGCCCGAGACAGCTCAACCAGCGCGTTGCTGGCTTCCAGGGTGCTATCCGAAAGTGCCGGGAGGATTCCGGTCATATGCATCAGCGAGATTCCGCTGCAGTCGATGGCCTTGACATCGGCCGGGCCCAAGGCAGAAGCAGCCGATCCCTTGCGAAAGTAGTAAGTCTTGGGGTCTCCCTGCTCTACCTTGGACTTCATCATAAAGCCAGTGGAACGAGTGGCATCCTTGCCGACCAAGGAGGTGTCCAGGTTGTTCTGCCGCATGAAATACAGGATCCGTTCGCCTATTGGATCCTGGCCTATGCGAGTCATATAGACCGGATGCTGACCCAACCGCTCCAGACCGATTGCCACATTGAGCTCAGCACCGGCCACCGAGGCACTGAAAGATCCGACCTCGCTGCAGGGTCCCTCCTCGCCTGCCGCGAAGAGCCCCATACCCTCGCCGACCAGGAGGACCTTGCCGGGACGGACACCGCTGACCACTATGTCGTGGGAAACCGCCATACCATTCCTTCCATGACCTGGACAGATGAACCCGACGGGCCTGTCTCAACCTGCATCAACGCGGGTGACTGTCCGATTCGTCCATTGCTGTTTTCAAGCTATGTGATAGACGGATGGCGGAGGAATATGTTGCCAGCTGTTGCTTGTCCCGGCATTATTAAAAAAACAGACCCTCAGATCTTTGCATTGATCTGAGGGTCTGAAAAACGAAGCTTGAAGCAGGGGCTACCAGGCCAAATTGATACCCGGGGTGACCGGTTCGGGAATCAGTCGGATGCCGAAGGTGGAATCCACGCCTTTCTGGATGGCACGGGCCAGGGCCACCATGTCGTCTGATCCGGCACCCCCGCGGTTGGTCAAGGCCAGTGTGTGCACGTCAGACAGGGCAGCAGCCGACCCCTGCTCCAAAGCGAATCCCTTGTGGAAACCTGAATGATCGATCAGCCAGGCTGCTGAGATCTTGACCAAGGCCGAGTCTTCGACAGGATAGCGAGGGGCATCCACCGGCAGGGCATCCGCGGCCTCACGGCTAATAATTGGGTTGGTGAAGAAACTCCCGCAGCTATGACGGTCAAGCAGCACCCGCTCGCCCCTAGGGCCGTGAAGGTCATCCTGGACTGCCTCCAGAGCCTCTTCCAGGTCGGAGGTTCGGCGGCAGGACCCCATCCAATCAGTCAGGTACCGGTAGGGATCCTCCAGCATCCCCTTGCCTGCTCTGACGGTCAGGACCGCCTGCCGAATCCGCTCCAGGGGAAGGATTGCTCCAGGCTCCACGCCCAGGGCCTTGGCCAGCTGGGCCGAGCCCACCCGAGCTTCTGATCCGTGCCGCAGGACCAGGGTGACCGAAAGAACCACGTAACGCGGCGTAGGGAAGAACCGCGCGTCGGGCACAGCCGGCGCCTGGTACATGGTCTGCTTGAGCAGGGAGGTCCTGTATCCGAAATCCAGATCCGAGGCCCGCAGATAGGCAGTTATTTTGTCCTGGCGGTCCCAGACCTCGACCGAGTCGACAAGACGCCCGACCTCCTGGCCGTAGGCGCCGATGTTCTGGACCACCGAGGCCCCGACAGTACCGGGGATGCCGGATAGGCCCTCCACCCCGATCAGGTGCATGCGCACGCAGTAGGAGACCAGGTCATCCCAATTGGTCCCAGCTGTGGCATTGATGTGAACGACCGGAACACCGCCCTCAGGCGGAGCCACCTCGTCAGGAACGCTGATGTCCTGGCGGGTGTCACGCACAACCACGCCGGGAAAGTCCTGGTCAGAGGCCAGCAGATTGGATCCCCCGCCAATCAGGCAGAGGGGCAGCCCCTTGGAATCCGCGCCCTCCACAGCCTCGATCAAGCCCACACGGCTTCGGGGCTGAACAAAGGCGGCCATGCTACCGCCTATGCCCACAGTGGTGATATCAGCAAAGGTCGGAATGGTGTCTCTGGAGGATACGTCAGACATGCAATTCACTGTATCATCGTCCCCTTATGAGGGCTGCTTCCGGGCAGAAGCAATGCCGGGACTGCCTACCGCCCTTGGCAACAACCAATCAGCCATGATCAGAGTGAAGCAAGACCGCATCCAGACGGCTGCAAAGTCCGGTCTGGCCCACCCCTATCAGGTTTTCCTATAGCTTTCGCAAGACCCGTGCAGGGCCAAGGGACGATTAGCGGCGATAGATATTACCTATATGCCGGGTCGTTGACCGGCCTGCTACCTGGGGGTTTTATGTGACAAGAGCTTTGGAAAGGGGAATCTCCAAAGCCCGGTTTCCGGACGAGGAGCACCGGGAATACGTGGACACCTGATCGGGCGTCCACAGGACACGCACCAGGAAATGAGAATGCAATGACAGAAGACAGACGAACCCAGTTCCACCAGATAGCCCATGGCCAGGGGAACCAAGCCTGGCTGACCTCGGCCTGGCAGCACCACATCGGACACGAATACGGTGCCGAGAATTTTGCCGCAGCCACCTTGGACTTCGTCCGCAAGTGGGATTGGGACTGGGTCAAGATCAATCCGAGGGCCATATATTATGCCGAGGTCTGGGACGCAGTCTACGACAAGGACCACTATGATTGGCTGGTCCCGCACACCGTCCGTGCAGCCATCCAGGATGCAGGGGACATCGCCCGCATCGACTACCGCGACCCCGAAACCAATAAGATCCTCCAAGAGCAGATCCAGGCCGCCAGGACCATCCGAGACGGCCTGGAGGACCGAGCAGTTATCGACACTGTCTTCTCCCCGCTCTCGGTCCTCCTTCTGCTGGCTGATCTTCCCCTCTATCCCGATGAGCAGGGCTCTGTGCAAGAGGACGACAGGGAACTGGACAGACAGACGCTGATCTTCGACCAGCCCGAGGCGGCCAAGTCAGCGCTGGACAACATCGCCCGAACCCTTGCCGATTACGCAACACTGCTGGTCAACCCTAAAGAGCAGGGCGGGGCCGGCCTAGACGGCATCTTCTTCGCCGAGACCGGTCTGGCCAGCCATGGCTACTTCGACCAGCCACAACTGGAGGAATGGGCCAAGCCCTACGATCGGATCGTGATCCAGGCGGTCAGACAAGCCAATCCGGATGCCCTGGTCCTGGTGCATACCTGCCGGGAGGATGCACACCCTGAAGAATTCACCGACCTGAATCCTGATTTTCTCCACTGGGATCAGTTCCGCCCTGGCAATCCTGAAATCAGCACCGACTTTCCTGCCGTACCCGTAGGCGGAGCCGACTTCGAACTCTTCAACCCAGGCGGCGACGTGAACCAGATCCGCGAGGAACTGCACCAGACCATCCAGGCCCGCCAAGGCCGTCCCTTCCTCCTGGCCCCTTCATGCACCATCCCGACACCTGCCGACGAGGAGGCCCTGCGCGTTCTGAGCGGAACCCGGGCCTCCAAGGAACTCTGAAACCACAAACAATCCCACCGACATCCACCGCCAAACCCCAAGGGAGACATCATGGCCATCACCTCAAAGCAGCACCATCAGCATCACGGCACCATCAGGGCAATGGTTGCCCTCATGATCACCATGGCCATGGCCGAGGCGCTGTCGGCCTGCGGATTGGGGGGCGACAAGGGCTCCTCCGCAGGATCGTCTGACCATGTGACCATCGCTGCCATTTACCCTAAGACCGGTCTCTACGCCGAGTACGGAAAGATGTTCCAGCAGGGCTTCGACCTGGCCAAGGACCAGATCAACAAGAAGGGCGGAATACAGGGCAAACGCCTGGACATCGATTACTACGACACTCAATCAGATGCCAAGCAGGATGCCGCTGTCGCCCCCAAGATCGCTGCCGACAAGTCGGTCATCGCTGTTGTGGGCGACTACTCTTCGCCAGCATCATCGGCTGCATCGCCCATCTTCCAGCAGGCCGGACTGGTCCATTACGGCTTCAATAACTCCTCCCCGGTGTTCACCAAATCCGGCGATCATGTCTGGACGCCCCAGATATCAGATAAGACCTACCAGGAAGTCAACGCCGAGGCGATATCCAAACGAGCGAAGAAGGTCTCCGTCGTCTATCTGGAAAACGACTGGGGGAAGGAATCATTCCAACACTTCAAAGACGCCGCTGACAAACAAGGGGTGCAGATCATTTACCAGTCCTCCTACCTGCCTGATTCCACTGATCTGACACCAATACTGATTCCGGCCAAGAACGCTGGCCCTGATGCTGTGGTGGACATCGGCTATGGACCAGACGGGGCATTGGTTCTCAATACCCTCCGCGACAAGCTGGACTACAAGGGACCCTTCTTCGGCGGCCAGGAGACCAAGGAGTTCCTCTCCTTGACGGGGGCAAACTCCCAAGGAACCATCATCACCGGGACTTTCTCGGCAACCGGCACCAAGGATCCCAAGGCCAAGGCCTTCGTCAAGAGCTTCGAGGACCGGTACCACATCGTCCCCGGCAACTTCGAAGTCACGGCCTACCAGGCCATCATGGACCTGGCCCACGCGGGTGAAAAGACCAGCCCCACCAGGCAGGGCATTCAGGAGGCCCTGACCAAGGTCAAAGACTTCCCGCTCTATCAAGGCCAGGGCGGCACCTTCAAGTTCAATGCCAAAAACCGGCGGGCGGATGTGATCCAGCCCATCCTCCTTCAGGTGGATCAGGGCAAATTCAAACAGATCGAGAAGTAAGCAACGATCATGGTCGAGACGCTCTTTTCCGGACTCATCCACGGCGGCGTATATGCCCTGGCCGCCGTGGGCATGTCCCTGGTCTTCGGAGTGACCAATGTGGCCAACTTCGCACAAGGATCCCTGGTGGCAGTTGGCATGATGACGGCCTGGTGGGTAGGCTCCTCCCTGGGTTGGGGACTCATCCCCACCATTCTGGCCGTCGTTCTGGTCACAGGCCTTGTCGGCCTGGTCACCAACCTCCTGGTCATCACTCCGCTGGAAGGTCGGCAACCGATTGCCGCTCTCTTGGGAACTGTGGGCGTAGGGCAGGTTCTGGATAACGGGATGCAGCTGATCTTCGGCTCCCAGACCAGGCCCTTTCCCCAGCTGCTGCCCACCCACAACCTGCATGCGCTGGGCATCAGCTTCGGCACTTCCGACTTGGTCATGGGTCTTGTCGCCCTGACCAGCATGGTTGCGCTCTGGGCCTTCTTGACCTATGGCAGGACCGGCCAGGCCATCAGGGCCACCTCCCAGGATTCCCAGGCTGCATTGCAAATGGGAGTGCCCGTCACCTCCATTCGCACCATAGCGTTCGTCATCGGCTCGATTTTGGCGGGCATCGCAGGAATTTTCATCGGCCTGTTCAAGACGAACATCAACCCCATGGACGGCAGCGCCATCGGCATGACGGCCTTCGTGGCCGCCGCCATCGGCGGCCTGGGCTCCATTCCCGGAGCCATCATCGGCGGCCTGGTGCTGGGTTTGGCCGAAGCCGTCGGCGTCGGGCTCTTCGGCGATGGTGTGCACGACCTGATAACCTTCGGCACCCTCCTGCTGGTTCTGATCCTCAAGCCCTCAGGATTCCTGGGCCGCAAGGCAGACATGGGCAAGGAGCCCATGACCGGAACCCTCCCGGAAGCCGCCAGACCCATCCGACTGCCGCTTTGGGCCAACCTCGGCCTTGCAGTTGCCGCTCTGGCCAGTCCTTTCATTTTCTCCGACCATCTGGCCGGCATCGGGACCCAGGTTGTCATATACGCCATTGCCGCAGTGGGTCTGACGCTGATTTCGGGCTCGGCCGGTCAGACCATCCTGGGGTTGGCAGGGCCTGTGGCCGTGGGAGCCTACACTTCGGCTCTCTTGACCATGCGCCTGCATTGGCCTTTCGCCCTCTCCCTGCTGGGTGCGGCCATCATAGCCGCCCTGGCCGCATCCCTGCTGACATTCCCAGTATGGAAACTCAGTGGTCACTATGTGGCTATCGCCACCATAGGAGTGGGAGCAGTCATGGTGGCCATCATCCGCATCTGGGGGCCCCTGACCAGAGGTTCCTTAGGTCTGCAGGGCATCCCCCTGCCGACCTTCCTGGGCAAGCCGCTTTACACCCAGCAGATGCAGTACCTGCTGGATCTGGTTATCCTTCTTCTGGTTCTTGCAGTGACCTCCCGGATCAGGTCCTCACATCTGGGCCACGTCTTCGAAGCCATCGGCGAGGACGGACAAGCGGCCTGGTCCCTGGGGATCAGGACAGGGGCCTACAAGGCACTGGCCTACGCCCTGGCATGCGGTTCAGCCGGTATCGCAGGCGCCCTGCTGGCCCACCAATACACCTACATCGATCCAACCCTCTTCAACCCGACCATGTCGACCCTGATTCTGACAATCATCGTCCTGGGCGGAATGAAGTCCCCGACCGGAGCCGTGATCGGCTCCCTGATCCTGGTAGGAGCCCCTGAGCTGCTGCGCATCCTGCCCGAGGTGAGAATCATGGCCTACGGACTTGTTCTGATCGTCTTCATCATCTGCAGACCACAAGGCCTGTTCTCAACCAAAAGGAGGGCATGGTGACAGGCAGTCAGCATAGTCCCGAACCCGCACGCGACAATCCCGATCAACCCCTGCTCAGCGTGCGCGATCTGAGCAAGAGCTTCCAGGGACTGCAGGCGGTGGCCGACGTCAACATGGATCTGGCATCCGGCCAGGTGATAGGCATTATCGGCCCCAACGGATCAGGAAAGTCCACGACCATTAACCTGATCTGCGGCTTTCTCAAGCCCGACTCGGGCCAGATCAGCCTGAGGGGACGCACCGTGACCGGCCTGTCCGCTACGGACATGGCCGAGCAGGGGGTGTCCCGCACCTTCCAGAACGGCAGGGTCTTCCCGACCATGAGCGTTGAGGAGAACGTGGCCGTAGGATTCCATAGGCGCCTGGAAGCCCGCAGGCCCTTTCGCCGTTTGGAAAAGTGGCCCATCCTGCGATGGATCCCCCTGCTGACGCAGACCTGGCTGACGCTGGTACCCGGTCCCGCCTGTCGCAGAGAAGCGGTCGTCGAACGCAAGGCCGTCCAGTCCGAGATCGACAGATTCAGCGAGCGCCTTGAGGAGCACCGGGCCCAGGCCGCCTACACGCTCTCCTACGCCAACCGGCGACGTACCGAGATAGCCAGAGCACACGTCAGCTCCCCAGACATCCTGGTTTTGGACGAACCCACGGCAGGAATGAACCAGTCGGAGACAGCCGAGGTGCTGCAACAGCTCCTGGAGCTCAAGGCCCAGGGTCAGACCATGCTTCTGGTCGAGCACAAGATCGACCTGATCGAAGCGCTTTGCGACCAGGTCATCGCCATGGACGGCGGCCGGATCATCGCCTCCGGACCTCCCAGGCAGGTCAGTGCCGATCCCCGCGTCATCACCGCATATCTTGGCGACCGTAGACCCCGCAACAATGCCCCCATGAGTGGACAAGCGAATGTCCTGGCTCGGCAGAACGCCCTGGCTCCGGCCACCGTTGCAGAACAGATCGATAGCCAGGATCACGGCGGTGCAGAAACCGGCCTGAGAGCCAAAACTGAGGCGCACGATGATATCGAGGGGAAGCCAGCCGTCGAAGGGGACCGAACTCTGCTCTCCCTGGATACCATCGATGTGAGCTATGGCCCGGTCAAGGCCTTGGACCATGTCAGTCTTCGCATTCCTCAAGGCGGCATCGTCTCCCTCCTGGGCGGGAATGCTTCGGGCAAGTCCACAACCATGAAGACCATTCTGGGCCTGCTCGCTCCAAAGGAGGGGACCATCCATTTGGATGGACGGGAAATCACCCACACCCCCACCAAGGATCGGGTCCGTTCCGGAATCGCCTCGGTCCCGGAGGCGAGAAGGGTCTTTGCGGCCATGAGCGTGGAGGAGAACCTGCGCATGGGCGCCTACACTCAAGGGAAACGCAATCAGATCGAGCAGGATCTGGATGCTATATATGAACGGTTCCCGCGCCTGGCCGAACGCCGTGGGCAACAGGCCGGCACCCTTTCAGGAGGCGAGCAGCAGATGCTGGCCTTCGGCAGGGCCCTGATGAGCCATCCCCGGCTGATATGCATGGACGAGCCGACTATGGGCCTCTCACCAAAGCTGGTTGATCAAGTACTGGAGCAGATTGCCTCTCTTCGGGACCAACTGGGCATCTCCATCCTTTTGGTCGAACAGCAGGCCGAGCTGGCCCTGTCCATAGCCGACTATGGATACGTGCTGCAGAACGGCCTGATCCGACTGGAGGGACCAGCTCAGCAGCTCTTGACTGACGAACGTGTCCGCCAGGCATACCTAGGCAAGGCAACCTCACGATAGCGGGCAATAAGGAACACCTATGGGCGGAGCCTTGCCCGAGACCCTAAAAGACGATTCGATGGTGGGTCAGGGAAGGATTTCCAACCGGATACAAGCAGAGGAACACACCCGCATGAGCAAAGGATTCGCGACAAAAGCCGTCCATGACGGCTATGACTGTCAAAGCCAAGGCGGAGGCGCGGCCAGCGTCCCCATCTACCAGTCGGCCGCTTTTGACATGGTCACCGCCGACCGGGGAGATGCCCTGGCCGCCGGTGAAATTCAAGGGTTCTCTTACTCACGCCTGGCCAATCCTACGGTCAAGGTCCTGGAGGACCGCTTGGCCAGCCTGGAGGGGGGCAAGGGGGCTGTGGCCATGGCCTCAGGGATGGCCGCCGTGTCGTCAGCCCTCATGTGCGCAGCCGAAGGTGGCGGGAGACTAATTTCCCCGGTCGATCTTTATGGAACCTCGGTGGATGCCATGAAGACCTTCTTTCCCAACTTCGGCATCGAAACGGATTTTGTGGATGACATCAACGACCTTGACGCGGTGGAATCCCTGATCCAGGACAACACCAGGGCCATCTTCGCCGAGTCCGTGGCCAATCCGTCCACATCCATAGCCGACATCCCCGGCCTGGCCGACCTGGCCCATCGGCATGGGCTGGCCCTGATCATCGACAATACGGTGCCCACCCCCTACCTGCTCAACCCAATCGACTTCGGCGCCGACATCGTCGTCCACTCGACCACCAAGGGGATCAGCGGCCACGGCAACGCACTGGGCGGGGTCATCGTGGATGCAGGGCGATTCGACTGGGGCAACGGCCGCTTCCCGCAGATGAGCCAGCCCGAACTGATCATCAGCGACGAACGACACGGGTCCATGGTCAGCTTTCTGGATGCCTTCGGCAAGCTGGCCTTCCTCCACAGGGTCCATACCAAATACCTGCACACCTTTGGGGCGGTCATGAGTCCCTTCACCGCCTACCTGCAACTGACCGGCCTTGAGACCCTGGCCCAGCGGATCGCCACCGAGGTCAAGACGGCAGCGATCCTGGCCCGCCACCTGCTGACCATTCCCCAGGTGGAACAGGTCAACTACTCAGGCATTCCGGAGGGTCGGCACCAGGGCGATGCGGACCAACAGGACCGCCTGGCTTCGACTCTGCTGCCCAAGGGCGTCGGCACGATCCTCTCCTTCAAGGTCAAAGGGGGCTATGAGCAGGTCAAGCGCATCGTGGACTCGGTGCATCTCATGAGCTACATGCCCAACATCGGCGACTGTCGCACCCTGATTGTGGACCC
>NZ_JBVPQK010000008.1:0-26195 GCF_058197115.1 Bifidobacterium sp. POST2/T3 (B1) | reverse complement strand
CTCGTAATCGTGGTCAGCGCTGTTGCCGGGTACGCTCTTGCGGCCCTGCTCTGGTGACAGCCCTCCTCGGCTGGCAATAGGAAACGGGGCTTTACCTGTACCAACTGGCCTGATAAATCCACAACAAGAAAGCGGCATTTTCTGTGCCTTCCAGGCGCTCAGGGTGCTCACCGGTATCACCAGGATCCCGGCAGTCCCTGCGTGTATCAGTGGCTTGGTCGGTGTCGTGGCCGTGTTTTTTCTATTCGTTGTTTCTTGTGTTTGGCTTATACCTGTTCCTACGAGTTAGTGTGCGCCACCGTGAGTTCGTGCTGGTTATCGCTAAGTGAATCGAATTGATATCTGACACTTGGATGCCGGTATGGCAAAAGCATTATACATGAAAAGTGGTCGAAGTCCGCTCAGGTCACAACGGCGGGCGGGTATGACGGGAAGCTAGGGCTTCTTCGTCCATGAAGTGCTTGCTGGCCATGCATGCCGAAGAGCCAGGGAAGGAGAAGGTGCCCGATGAATTCATATCTAAGGGCTTCAAGCAAAGGTACATGCTGGCAGGCGTTCCGGAGGATTGCAGTCACCGCCCGGCGCGAGCATTTCCGCTACCACGCAGACGATGAAGTGTTCATGGGGGATTGAGGACCGTATACGGTCGAACCGATACACGGCCTCCGGAACTCCTGCAGGCTCTTCAGCAAGGTCGCACACCTATAGCAGCGTGGTCTGATTGGCACGGTCAAGGGTTCAACCGAGGGATTGTTAATTGCAATCCTGCATTGGATAAAAGTTCGCTTTCCAGAAACTTCGAAATTGATATACAAATTATTCATCAGTTTTTTGATGAAGGTTTGTTACTTTTGTACTCCGAAGCGTTCCTATTATTGTTGCCAACTTCAAAACTGTAGATCAGAAGTTATCCGAGCTATAGTATTTTAGCAATTATACTTCTTCCTATGTAAGTTGTTCCTTTGTGCAAAACCGGGGAGAACGCGAGGGTCTTTCGTGTTGGTCAGATAAACAAATAGTCTAATTTTTGTGAATGCAAATAAGGATAGACGATAAATAGCATATGACAATTATCTCTAATCTGAGGTAAAAACGGTTAACAAAAGTTGATCATTTAGAGCAACTATTCTGATCTCGCCCCAGGGATTCAATCAATCCATCGTCTTCAGGTGAAACCTTGAAATTCTATACAAAGCATGTTCGGCAGACCTAAACCGTCAATTCTTATGAGCAGTTATGCCCCCCCCCCCTCCCCTCGCCGGGTACTACTGCATACGGGGGAGTGGTAGCAACTGATAGGAAACTTTCACTCATTCCCCAATCATGCCCTACCTGCGCAATTGGTTCGGTGTAAGAGGATAATAATGATTTTGTTAGTCATCCAAATCCGTTTTTAAATAAATTCTGACGTATACAATTACTACTATTTGATTAAGTCGAATGAGATCATGGGCGAATTAACGGTGGAGAAACAAGGAGAGCAGTAACAATCTGCACAGATGTAGTTGCTCTAGAACGAGACGTTCACTCAGATCGAGTAATCCTAATTGGAGATAAAGGCCTCGGATATTGACATGGACAATTTGCTAAAGGACAGGAACAACAGATTATATCTTTCCTCGGTAGTTACAGATAACTGTGGGAGCTCTTTAATGATGTTTGCATTACCTCTCATAGTGCTGGATATAACAGGTAGCGGAATACATCTGTCGTTCATTTCTGCAATCGAAACAATACCGTTCCTTATTTTGGGTCTTCCGATAGGTGCGATAATAGACAGATTAGATGTAAAGAAGATCATGATCTTTAGTGACTTGATCAGACTGCTGAGTTATTCGGTTCTTGCTATCGCTTTGGCATTGAAAGTATCGCCGGCATTTATGATTTTTATCATTTACACAGTTTCGCTTGCAGTAAGTGTGATGAATATCGTAAGCACGGTGTCGGAAATTACTTTTGTTTCATTCTTGGTTGAAAAAGAAAATTTTTCGAAATTAAACAGTACAGTTTACGGAATACAGTACGGTGTGAATTTCGCGCTACCTATACTAGGGGGAGTGCTGTATAAATTCATTCCTCAAAGTTTGTTGACTGACATATCTGTTGTTTTCTATTTAATCAGTCTATTGCTGGTGAATAATATAATCCTCATATCTCAGAGCGACTCTTCTGCAAGGTTTTCCTCTATTAAGCACGGTGTAAATGCAGTATTCACAGATATAAAGGATGGGGTGCGATACACTGCTAAAATCCGTGCTGTTCTGTACCCTCTTGTGCTTGCCGCCTTGGTTAATATAGCATCGGCTAACTTCCAGAACGATAGTCTGATAATCTTACGTCAACAAATGGGTCTTTCTTCTGATCAAATTGGTTTGATTTTGTCAATCGCGGCAGTCAGTGCTTTGATTGGAACGGTTGTAGTAAATTGGTTAAATAAAAAGATCGAGTTTGGCCAGCTTTTGGTACTGTCGATTATTGCCGGTTCTCTTTTTCGGGCGGTATTCGCATTAAGCGCTAATTTAGTAATTTTAGTTTCTTCAATTGCATGCATTGCGATTAATGAGTCGATTCTTAATATCAGTATAATCACGAATCGACAGAATGAAGTTGGGCAAGAGTACCTTGGTAGGGTCACGAGTATATACAAGGCAGTTCTAATCGGGGTGAATTCTATAGGCTATTTACTTGGCGGATTTGTTGCCAATAAGATAGGTTCAAGATTAGGTATCGGAATATCGGCGGTTGAACTTTTTGTAGTCTCAATGATAAGTCTATTCTTGATGACTTTTGTGAGGGTGCGTAATGATTAGTTGCACCATAAAGGGTATCCATGAGGACTTTATCGATGAAGAAAATGGGTATATCTGAGATAGGCGGCGGGATACTGCAATTTTGAGCTTGACTCGGTGAAGTAATGAGAGTTCCGTCTGGTTTGTCCACTGCTGTTTGGTGCCGGCGCACTGCCTTTTCTGCCACGCTGCATGGAGAAGATGAGACTCAATGAAGGAGTCCGAAGTGACCATGTCCGGTACCGTTCTGGAGTCTCATCGATATCCGCAATATGCTCTGTACCATGCAACTTTCAAACAAACCTAAAAGCGAAAGGCGGCCACTTGGTCGTATTTTGCGCCACTAGAGTGTCGAACACAGAAGGTGAAGTCTGCTGTTGCGATGATCCTTCCACCCAGAGTGCCACTGTCGATGAAGTGGAGCGGACCAGATTTTGATCAAACTTCTCCGGTCGTGCGTTCATCATGAAAAGTGCGAAAGCCTGGCGGAGGCTGCGTTCGGTTATCGCGGATAAACGCTAAGAAGAATATCATGTTACTCGAAGACCCATCCAGTTTCTTCGACACTGCCAATGTCTATCCGCATAGGAATACCGAACGATACCTGGCCCAGGGCCTGAAGAAGTATGCGAAGTAGGACGGAATTGCCACTGCCCCCAAGTCTTCTTCATGCCCGCAAGCCCACCATGCAGCAAATCGACCATAGCCTAGAACGTCCGGGAATGGACTACGTAGACCTCTATATCAATCACCGCTGGGAATGCCTCGCATCCTCGAAGAGGATATGGATGCTCTGCGCAATCTGGTGAAAGCGGGAAAAGTACGCTACCTGGATGCAATCGCCATGTACGCCTGGAAGTTCTAGAAATAACGATTCGTGGCGACAAGCTGCGGATAGGCTCCTTAGTTTCGATGCAGAGCCATATGGGCCTGATCTATATGTAAGGAGGAACGTGAGCTGGTTCCCTCTGCCAGAACGGGAACATCACCATCGCTCCATACAGCTCCTCTGCCTGGACGCCAAAATCGGACAATGGTCTCAGCTAGGGGAACGTTCATAAAGTCATAGTCCTCAGGTCTGTGACCGTCTACTTGACTTTCGCAATTGCGGACGTATCAATTGCAGCGAGCTTGTTCGATGCGCTTGCTTTGCTCGCGCCAAGTGATTGGAGGGATTCCGGTTTCTCTGGTGAAAGCCGCGCTGAATGAACTGGGACGCATATATCCGATCTGCCTGCCAATCCAGGCAATGTCCTCACCAGTGGACAAGAGAAGACGGCGGGCCCGGTCCATTCTTTGCTCTCTGATATACCTGGCCAGACTTGTTCCGGTCTGACGCCTGAAGGCGAGGCATAAACGGGTGCGTCCCACATACAGTGATTGGGCTATCCGATCGATGGAGAGATCGCCGCCCAGGTTGGATTGGATATGGGTTTTGACCTGCTGGACCAGTTCGTGGTCGTGTGAGGATTCGTGTCTTTGCACAAGTGCAGAGGAAGCCTGGGCCAACATTGCCATGAGGAGGTCGATGTGTGCTTTTATGAGGAACTCCGTCTGGCCTGGCCTTCCGGGGGCAAACGTTGACAGGGCGGTTAAAGCGGACTGTGCAATATTAGATGGCCAGGGACTGCCAAAGGCGTCAAAGAGTCCCCCGACCTGACCGGGCCATTGGTTTTCCAGCTCCATGAAATAGCCGGGCAGGATGCAGATGCTCCGGGTCCGAGAGCGAGAGCCTGCCGGTATGCGGTTGGTGACCGATCCCGCCTGCTGGATCAGGGAGACCATATTGCCTTTCTGCATGGTAAATGGCTGCACCCCATAAGGAACAGGGTTGGATACCGGGCTTTCATCCAGGGTCAGGCAGGCGTAGTCGGTCATGGCGTACTCACTGAAGCTCATCTCGCGCAGGAAGGTGATGTCGTGCCATATGACCAGGCAATAAGGACCCGCCAAATTGGCTTGGAACCTTCCTCGGCAAATGTCGCCATCCACCTGCCCTTCCAGTCCTCCTGATCGATAATGGAGTTCCATGCCGAGTTGCTCCACCTGGGGGCGATACAGGGTCTGTATCTCGCGGGATTCGGAGCGTATCGCGTGGTCTGTCATTGCTCACCTGGTTTCATCCTGCCGACCTTGTGACAATCTCGGCAGACTTTCGTTTTCGTTCGCAGCTTTTATGGATTTATTCGTCCCTTTGTGACGGTCTTCCGGGCATTGACTTCTCAGATTACGTTCGATGGCAGCGGACGACAAGAGTTTTGGATGAACCTGGAGGAAAGAGATGGCCACAGACCAGACGGATTCGGGTAGCAAGCCGGATTTTGCAGAAGGTAAAGCACAGGGCGGGGGAGGCCGACCTGGCCAGGAGAGGCCACCTGCACGCAGTTCCCTAATGCGGCTGCTCGATTTCGCTGGCCCTCGCAAGGTGTTCTCCTATCTCGGCTGTGGTCTGTCCGCGCTCTCCACGATTGCCGGCCTTGGACCTTACATCTGCATATGGCTGGCGGTGAAAGACCTCCTCGCCGTAGCGCCGAAGTGGTCCCAGGCCACGGGAATCGCCACATACGGATGGGTTGGATTGGGGTTTGCGGTGGCATCCGTCATTCTGTACTGTGCAGGACTGTTGATGGCGCATCTGGCAGCTTTCCGGAGTGCCTCCAAGATGCGTAAAGAGGCCATGAACCACCTGATGAGCCTGCCCCTGGGGTATTTTGACCTCCACGCTTCAGGCGAGTTGCGTCGCACGATTGATGGCTCGGCCGGCGATACCGAGAATCTGCTTGCCCATATCCTCCCTGATGCAGCCGGCTCCTTCGCCATGATTCTTGGTATGCCGATATTGATGCTGGCTTTCGACTGGCGTATGGGCCTGGCCTGTCTCTTCCCCATCCTGATCGCCCTGGTCTGCATCCGTGTCATGATGAACGATCAGGGACAGTCCTTTGTGAAGAAGTACCAGGATGCCCTGGTGCGAATGTCCAAGACCGGAACCGAATATGTCCGTGGCATTCCTGTGGTCAAGGTCTTCCAGCAGACGGTCTATTCCTTCAAGGCCTTCCACGAGGCCATCGAGCACTACAGCCGAATAGCCAGGAACTATGCCATGCAAATCTGCCACCTGCCCCAGACCATTCAGATGACGGCCCTGAACGGGACTGTAATTTTCCTTGTTCCTGTAGCCATCCTGCTGGCTTCGGGGCATGGTGACTTCACCTCTTTCCTGACTGATTTCGCCTTCTACGCCGTCTTCTCGGGCATGGTTCCCACAGCCATGACCCGTCTGCAGTTCTCCAATGAGTCCTTCAGCAAGGCCGACGATGCCTTGAACAGAATCACCGGCGTGCTCAGCATCGATCCCCTGACGGTAGTTGCCGAACCGGAACACCCGAAGTCGGCGGATGCATCCATGGAACAGGTGTCCTATAGCTATCCAGGTGCCAATCGTCCGGCACTCGATCGGATTGACTTCAAGGTGCCGGAGGGCGCAATGGTGGCTCTGGTTGGTCCCTCGGGAGGAGGAAAATCGACCTGTGCCAGTCTGGTGCCGCGTTTCTGGGATGTGGATTCGGGCAGGGTCGCTTTGGGTGGCATTGATGTCAGATCCATGGATCCCCACGATCTGATGGGGCAGGTCGCCTTCGTTTTCCAGGCCAACAGGCTCTTTTCGACGACCCTGCTCGAAAACGTCCGCGCAGCCAGGCCAGAAGCGACTCCCGAGCAGGTACTGGACGCATTGAGGGCGGCTCAGTGCGTGGACATTGTCGACAAGCTTCCCAATGGGCTGGATACCGTGCTCGGTTCGGGTGGAACCTATCTTTCCGGGGGAGAGGTCCAACGCGTGGCTCTGGCCAGGGCAATCCTCAAAAAGTCTCCCATTGTGGTTCTGGATGAGGCGACTGCTTTTGCCGATCCTGAGAACGAGGTCCTGATACAGAAGGCGCTGACCAAACTGACCCAGGCTGAAGGGGGCCGACGGCGAACCGTTCTTATGATTGCCCACCGCCTGTCGACTGTGGCCCACGTCGATCGAATTCTGGTGCTGGACGGGGGCCGTCTGGTTGAGCAGGGTACACATCGCCAGCTTCTTGATGCGCAGGGTACCTATGCCCGTCTCTGGTCTGATTACAAGCGGGCGGTTTCATGGAAGGTCAACAACTCTTCGAAGGCTGCCGGCAAAGCGGATCACAACCTCGCAGGCTCCACTGTGGGTGAGGAGTACGCCGCTTCCGGTGCCGGGCCATACGCTGCGGACTCGTCGACTGGTGATTCCGACATTCAGAGGGAAGGAGGTGAGGCATAAGTGCTCGCCTCATTCAAGAAGAAGTACGCCCTGTCCGATCAGGGCGTGAGAATCGTGGTTCTGGGAACGTTGTGGACTACACTGACCAATCTGATCATCATGGCGGGAACGGCCTCTCTTCTGCTGGTCATGAACGCTTTTGTCGGACACCTGACAGCGGGGGCGCCCCTGCCGGAGATCTTGCCCTATCTAGCTGGTCTCCTGGTCTTTGCCCTCATCCTCTTCGGCTCCTCCTGGTTCCAGTACAGTTACTCCTACGGTGCGGTCTTCAGCCAGACCGGAACTCAGCGGATCAACTTGGCCGAGAGACTGCGCAAACTGCCACTCTCATTTTTTGGGCGGCGTGACCTAGCTGATCTGACCGAAACCATTCTGGGTGACGTGGCCACCATGGAACATGCCTATGCACATGCCTTGAGCCAGCTTTACGGAGCGGTCGTCTCATCCGTCCTGATATTCCTGTCGCTTCTGCCTATCAATTGGGCTCTTGACCTGGCTGCCTTCTGGAGTGTACCGGTGGCCTTCGCTATCATCTTTGCCACTCGACGATTTGTTGAAGCCTCGTCACGGCGCACGAGGCAGGCCCAGGTGCGGGTCATTGACGGCATTCAGGAGGCGCTTGACTGCGTTCGGGAGATTCATGCCACCAACCAGGAAGACAGGTATCTGGACAGGCTCTTCTCGACCATTGACGACACCGAAGCCACTACAGTCCGAACCGAGATGACCAATGGTCTTATAATGAACTCCGCCATGGTGGTTTTGAGGTTGGGTGTGGCAACGACCTTCCTGGTGGCTGCCGGATTGATTATCCAGGGCAGGATCAACTTCATGGTCATGTTCCTATTCCTCCTGATGGTCTCACGGATCTACTCACCCTTTGATCAGGCGCTGATGCTGGTTTCGGAGCTCTTCCAATCCCAAGGCTCGGCCCGGCGGATCCGCTCCATCACCGAGGAACCTGTAGCCGGGGGTAGTACGGAATTCCATCCCGATGGGCACGATATCGTCTTCGACCACGTTGCCTTCTCCTATCCCGGCCTTGCGGGTAAGGCGGCAGGTGACCTGGTTCTTGAGGATGTCGGTTTCACTGCCAAGGAAGGTGAGATTACGGCCCTGGTCGGTCCTTCGGGGTCCGGTAAATCCACCTGCGCCCGCCTTGCGGCTCGCTTCTGGGATGCCGCTTCAGGTTCCATCACCGTAGGAGGGGTGGATGTGAGCCAAGTGGATCCGGAGGTTCTCCTGCGAGACTATGCCGTGGTTTTTCAGGACGTGATGCTCTTTGATGACACGGTCTTGGGCAATATTCGGATGGGTCGGAGCGGTGCCAGTGACGAGGAGGTGTTGGCTGCAGCCAGCGCTGCCAACTGCGACCAGTTCGTCTCGCGCCTGCCACAGGGGTATGAGACGATGATTGGTGAAAACGGCTCCAGGCTTTCCGGGGGCGAGCGGCAACGAATTTCAATTGCCAGAGCCATCCTCAAGAATGCCCCGATTGTCTTGCTCGACGAGGCTACCGCCTCCCTGGATGTGGAGAACGAGACGCAGGTGCAGGAAGCCCTGTCGCAATTACTGGTGGGGAAGACCGTCATGGTCATCGCCCACCGGATGCGCACTGTTGAGCAGGCCGACAAGATTGTCGTTCTTGACCATGGGCGTGTGGTCGAACAGGGCTCCCCGCAGGAGCTCATGGCCGCAGATGGTGAATTTGCGCGGATGGTTCGTTTGCAGGCAGAGAGCGCAGACTGGTCCTTGTAGAGAGGGCTTGGACCGACTCTTGGTATCGCCAAACGGCAGAGAAGGGCAACACTACATCATAGGCAGTCAGAATATTTCCGAACAAACTGAGGAACGAGTGGCTGAATGCGAGATTTCATTCCAAAATTGATTGTTCCAAAGACTGTTCCGAGTAAGCTTGAACTGTTTGCATTTATATTGCTGACTTTTATCAACGCGTAGTATAAAGTTTTAATTTATAAGTTTTAATGTAAGCTCACATGCTTCACAAGGAGGTGGCTTTACAGAGAGAATTGGATTTGATTGAGCCTCCTCTGCCGCTCGAAACAAGTCATGAAATTTGATCAGCATCATCAAAGGTAAGTATCACTGGATAATCAAGCAGCTCGGACATGTCGAAATTAGCCTGGTGGCGTCTGCGAAAGGTGGCACGGTGAGACGCTTTATGGATAGATCGATACTGAGGCTCAACAATCGCCTGGAGTTGGTCTTTCTGTATTTGGGCTGCTTTCTATTGGCTGGGTTTTTCGTGTATTTGAAACACCAGGCGGATGATTCGGAAGTGTTGATGAGTTACATCAAATTCATGATCGAAAAACGGCGCGCTTTCGTTCTGGGGTTTTCTGCGTTTGTGTTGGTGTTTCTTTATCAATTGGTGACAAAAGCCAGAACTGAGGTCAGATGCCGGGTACTGGTGGGAGATACGTTGAGGCAGATAAAACTCAGGTATCTTGTCGAATGCCTGATATTACTCGGCATTTCTTTCTTGCTTTCGACTGTGGTCCATCTGCTGTTGGGCTTCGAGACAGTTGATAGCTTCTATGTGCTCTTGGCCCTGGCCGCATACGTACTGTTGAGCGCTGCGTTCTTGGGGGCAAGATGAAGGTTTTCCGCTTCTTTCTGACTCATGTATTTCTCAGGAAACCAATCTTTGCCATAGGTGCGCTGGTCTTGTTCTTGATGGCCAACTACATGGCATTCCTGACAGCTCATAGTGTCTTGTCCACGCGTGAGGGATACCAGCAAATGGCGCATTTTGACAAGGAGGGAACATTCGTAGCGAACCTGGATCCGAATTCAGATTTTGGTAACAAGGACATCTCAAAAGCATCGATTCAGAAAGTCTACGATCGTCTGGACAGCCGATATCACTACGCGCTCTATACGGACGGAATGATGACCAATCTGGCTAATGGTTGCGGGGTTAAGGTTCCAGTGAGTTATATGAACCAGCGATATAACGACCTGGATGGGTTTCCCATTGCTCAAGGAAGCGGGTTGACGTTTGATTACAGCCTGGTGCGGAACGATGCCATTCCCGTGTTGGTGGGCGAGGGACTGGCTGACGACTATCCGCTTGGCACGCAATTCAAGATGCATGACCCTGCCCTGCTGCGAGAAGTAAGGGTGAAGGTCGTCGGTGTCATCGCCGAGAATTCGGTGCGTTCAAACTTCTACGCGCTTAATTCGAAGAAGTACTACAATTTTTCAGTAGTTGTGCCCGTCACCACGGCTTTCATCAAACAGGCTGATGTCAGTTTTAATATCAACGCGCTCAACGATCTCGTTCTATCTGATACCGATCGTGCGGACGTGTCCGAATTGGGCGATTACATCGACAAGACGATTGGGGCCAAGTTCAACCTTTACAGTTATCAGGACAACATTGACTATTACAACGAATATTTGTTCTCTTCTTTGCGTTTTCTGACCGTGGCTTCCGTTGTACTGCTTATTCTCATCGTTTTGCTGTCTGTCTGGAGTGCACTGATCAGTGTGCGGGTAATGATGCGTGATTTCACGATCAACCTCATGGTGGGGCTGAGCTATGGCAGGCTTCGTCGGCTTTTCTACGCATATTATGCGGGCCTTTCCTTAATTGCATTGCTTGCCGTTTTCGCTATGGCAGCTTATTCGCGGCATAGCTACTGGCGAAGGAAGGATGCATTCTTAATGACCTATGGCTTGTGGGGAATGATCAGGATGGACTGGCTGGCCTTACTTGTCGCGTCGCTGTTCGATTTTCTTCTGGTTGCTATGCTCGCTCAATTGATCACTTGGAGGCTCAGGCGTGTTCCTATCTCATTGGGGGTGCTGCAATAATGGACAAGGTCATCGATCTCAACCTGGATCATAAAACATACAGGAAGGGCTCATCTTCAGTCACTCTTCTTGAACATTTCTCGCTGACGGTCGCCGAGGGCGAGAAGGTCGCAATCGTTGGAGAGTCCGGCGTTGGCAAGAGCACATTGCTGAACATCCTCGGTCTGCTCGATACACGCTATGAAGGCTCTTACAGGCTGCTGGGCAGATCCGCGCGCACGCTGTCGGACCTCGAATCGGCTGCATTGAGGAACCAGAAAATCGGGTTCGTTCTGCAGGAATCAGCGCTCATCAGTTCCTTGAGCATCGCGGACAACATCAGGTTGCCCCTGCTTTACGCGCGGACACCGCGCAAGGGGGATTCTCGAAGATTCGACCAGGTGGTGGACTCTTTAGACATCGGGTCGATACTGAGCAAAAAACCGCTTGAATGCTCCGGAGGGGAAAAATCAAGAGCAGTCTTCGCACGGGCCGTCATTATGAACCCCGAGGTTGTTCTTGCCGATGAGCCCACTGCCTCACTCGATTCAGAGAACCGGTCGAGGATCATCGCTCTGCTCTTTGCCCTGAACCACGATTCAGGATCCACAATCGTCACCGTTACCCATGATGCCTCACTGGCTGACCAACATGATCGAATCATCAAACTTCAACGAAAGGCCTAGAATATGGGTTTCTGGATTATGGTATTCGAGGCTTTTCTCGGGCTGGTGCTTCTAATTCTGGGAGTCGTTCGGGCAAGAATGACAAGCGCTGGTTTGCGCTGTGCATATTGGGCGTAGCATGCCTGGCATTCGCCGTTTTTGCTATATGAGCAGCCGGTGAAACAATGCCGGTGGCCGGCATCGAGTGAGTATGAGTAGCGGTTGCTGACGGGGGGGGGCAGCAGATAGCTTATTGGGGGAGCCAAAGAGATTCCGAATTGCCATGGCTGATCGAATTAATGAGTGAGTTTTGCTTCTTTCCATGAACGTGCGGGAGATACTGGTGATTCGATTGATTCGCCAAAGATTTGAGATACCTGTTCCTCTTTAAATTTGTAGACAGGTGCTTGAGCATTCGGTCCTAACAGCCAGCGGTTCTTATGCTGATGTATTTCAATCACCATTGGTGGTAATCTTTTCAAAGAGTGTGTGGCAGGTTTGGCCGCTCAATGCAATGAAACTTTAACGAACCGCTGTACCTACCATAAAGGGTGGCACCAATGAATGCTGCTATAGAACTTGGCAATCTAGTTAAAGAGTATGAAACGCCAGCAGGGGTTATCAAGGCCCTGGATCACCTCGATTTAACCGTCCCTGAAGGGGGCATCTTTGGTCTGCTGGGCCCTAACGGTGCCGGAAAATCAACAACGCTCGAAATAGCTGTCGGCTTGAGAAAACCGACTTCCGGAACTGTCAACATATTCGATAGGAATCCGCAGACTGATTCGCAGTGGATTCATCAGAGGGTGAGTATTCAACCACAGGAGTCCACTGTCTTTCCCCAGGAAAGAGTGGGGGAGATACTGTCATTTTGGGCCAGTCTTTATGATCACCCGCGCGACGTGGACAAGGTCGCGAAATGGATGGGCTTGGACGAATTGCTGCTCCGCAAGGTGGCGAAATTATCAGGTGGACAAAAACAACGTCTGAACGTTGGTTTATCCATCATCGGACGGACGAAACTAGCCATACTTGACGAACCTTCCACTGGTCTTGACGTAATGGCGCGAGACGACCTTTGGAAGGTGCTTCGTTTTTTGGCCGAAGAAGGTACGACAATTGTCTTATCGACACATGATTTGGATGAGGCGAGAGTTCTGTGCCAAGAAGTTGCGGTGATAGATCATGGTCGATCTGTAGCTCAAGGCAGTCCGGAGGAACTCATAAGGAAATATGCCGAGGGGACGTTGATATCTTGCCAAGTAAGCCCGGATGGACTATTGGATCTGGTGAGCATGCTTCGAACTTTCGGCGAACCGAAAGTTATTGATAAGACAACCATCTCGATACGTGCTGACGATACGGATCCTGTTATTGCTGTGCTGTCAAGCAATCCTGCGGTTTCCCAATTACGTATGAACGAACCAAGCCTTTATGATGCCTTCGTAAGGCTGACCGGGCATGATTTTGAATAGTTGACGATACTCATTTTTGATAGGACTCCAGATGACACAAAAACGGGACCTTCGCCCCCTGTTGGCGCTACAGACTCGTGAACTAATCAGGAACACTTCATACTTTATTTTTGTCATAATTTTCCCCTTTGCCATGGCGGGAATGTTCCTTCTCATGTCCGAGATGATGAAAGGGCAGGCTGATGCTCCGGACTTCAGCCCCTTTGTCATGCCCATGGCCCTCTTTCTGGCAGTGACCGGTACAGCTTTGACAATGACTGCAGGCCCTTTGGCCGAGGTCAGGCAATCAGGAGCTCTTCGGGTACTTTCAACTACGCCCATCCGCAAAGCTGACTATTTGATGACGTATCTGGCTGTAAGGTTCATTATGGCGACCGTGCAGATCATTGCCATAGTCGGCGCTTCAGTATTGCTTAATCTGCTTCCGCTCAGGGATGTTGGTCGAGTTTTTGTCGTGTCCTTATTGGGTCTGGTCATGTTCCTTGCTCTGGGTTATTTAATGGGCGGGTGCCTTTCCTCGTCGCAGTTGGCAACCAACCTGGGAACTCTCGTGCAACTGTTGGCTTTGTTCCTCAGTGGCCTGGCCATACCCTTCGCCATCCTTCCGAATTGGCTGACAAATGTTATCAGATGGATTCCTTCGACTCTATTTGGAGATCTCATTTTCTGGGCATCAAAAAATCCTCTGCAGCAAACGGGCGCTATGCTTTCAACTTCCATCGTGCTTGCTTTTACTGCAATGCTTGTATTTTTGGCGGTTCGTAGTTTCAAATGGGATGTGGAGTGAATTTGGAACACCGATTCTTACTAATATTAAGAGAGCACAGGAAAGTTGAACCGTTGAATGCGGATCACAAGTTAATTATGGCACTGGTCAATAAGAGAGTTTGAGGGTTGAGCTAGGCTTCTTTTCTCAATTACTGTCATGTCTGGGATTATCGGCACATACTCAGTGGAACTGATTCAGCCCGTTTATACTTCTGCCGATGGTCAACAGCATCATCTGTTTCAGGAGGATCGCCAAGATGGACCGATCCCCGTCATTTGAGCCGAGGTTGTTTCATTTGACCATTCATACTATCGGCAAGGTTTCTTAATCTTCTGTTCTTTTCCTGTGAAGCACTGTACTGCGACTGTCGGTCGTGTGCTGCTATCCCGCTGGCAGTATTGTCATGAAAGTTTCTTTTAGCGCGACAGATACTTGGTCATGCCGAAGACATGGCATGACCTGCATTTGGTCTGTTTCGGATGTCTATTGTTTAATAGTCCTCCTGTCTGTCGCGACTATGGTCACCAATGGAACACGTATATCATCGTCGTTTCGGATTTTTTAGAGGGACTTCGTCGATTCACGTTGCAACAGTTGATAGTGGGCGGTAAGTCTTTGGGGTTGTTGCTTGGTTTTGGTTTGAGTCTTCCCGGAGGCTTCGTCTAGGCGCATCACCAGGGTGTCAACAGCCTGCCGGGCCATATCGTCGAAGTCGAAGGCCACAGTACTCAGGCTGGGAGCGATGAAGGCTCCCTGGGAGATACCGTCGAAGCCAATGACGGATACTTGATCAGGAATGCTGATATCCCGATCGATTAACGCTCTGATGACGCCAAGCGCCGCAGCATCGTTGATGCAGACCACAGCGTCAAAGCTTACCTGATTGCCGTATTGGTTCCTTGGTGAATTTTCGTAATTGGAGGCGAGATCATAGTCGATATAATCCAGCATGGTTTGGCGGCTGGTGCCGGGGCTCCAATCCGGAGGGTTGATGAACTGTTGAGGTCGTGGTTTCATGCCGTGGTTTGCCAGTGAGGATTCATAGCCGGCGACCCGGGTCGTGGCTGAGTTCAGTGGATTTATGCATTTCGTTAAGGGTATGTAGGGCATGCCAAAAAAAACAGGGTTTCGGCAGCCGGAGGCAAATAGATAATCGGTGGCTTCGCGCATGGCTCTTTTGCCTGGGGTTTGCAAAACATCATATTCGGGATTTTCATCTTGAGCGGAAAGGAGTAAAGCGGGTTTGCCGTGTAATTGCGCCTTGATCTGCCGGCTCGTCAACTTACTGGGGCTGAAAATGACTGCATCGCAGAAAGCGCTGATTACATGCTCCAGAATTGTGGTTTCGCTCTCACGACGGTAGAGGGTTTGTTGGATGACTGTTTGTAGCCCCTTGCCCAAGGCATATTCTGAAATAGCGTCAGCTAGCTGGCTGACGTATGGATTGGCAATTTCCTGGACGACCAAGCCGATAGCCCCACTTTTACCAGACTTGAGGTTTCGGGCGGAAAGGTTAACGGCGTAGTCGAGTTCTTGTGCCGCTGCCATGACTCGTGAACGTGTGGCCTCGGAAATCATAGGGTCTCCGTTCAAAGCATAGGATACTGTGGCCTGTGATACACCAGCCAAAGCGGCGACATCACGCATTGTGACCATGAATTCTACCTTCGTCTTTCTTCTGTTTATGCTGTCGATGCCGAACCATAGGAAATTGATTGCCGTCTCCAAACAACGAACAATGCAGCTGAATCCATTAATCTAAGAATTCATTGCATATAGCTCATTACCTATCGTTCTTCTGACTTCAATCATGCTACGACTTCTTCAGCTTATATAAGCAGGCTATGGCAAATCAACATCATATTTGACACGTATAAGTTGCATGCGTTATATTGTTACTGGCAATTAGCTGATTCGATTCAGTAAGTGTCTTCACTGAGTCGAAATCCTGTCGAATGGTTGGTGCGTTGATGCCTGGCCATCCGGCAATATATGAGAATCAAGGATTCTTTGAACCAAGGAGGTTTCAATGAGGTCCTGGAAGAAGAAAGGCCTGACCGCCATCCTCGCGGTACTTGCATCAGTGTCCATGGTGTCTTCACTTGCGGCTTGTGGGGGCAGCAATGGCGCCGGCAAAGATGAATTGGTCCTAACGATCTGGGGTGGTGATATCGACAAACGTGTCATGCAGAAACGTCTGAGTCTGGCTAAGAAGAAATATCCCAATATCCCCGTCAAACTGCAGTATATAGCCAAGGATTACGATACCAAGATCCAGACTATGTTTTCAGGCGGAACACCACCCGATATTTTGGAAATGGCTGATAATATCAACGCATACTCCAGTCGTGGTCAGCTGGCTGATTTGACGTCAGATTTCCCGAACGTCGCTCGAGACTATGGCAAAACCAATCAGAAGATCTATACATATAAAGGCAAGCTGTATGGGGCGCCTGACAGGGCGGCACCTGCGGTGATTTTCTACAACAAGGACATTTTCGATGCTGCTGGTGTGGAATACCCCAGCGAAAAGTGGGATTGGAATACCTTCTTAACCAACGCCCAGAAATTGGTCAAGCGTGAGAATGGCAAGACCACTCAGTGGGCCTACTGCGAAGGTGATTGGTGGGCCTGGTATATGACCTGGATCTATCAAAACGGCGGCCGTATTCTCGACAAAGATGGCAAGCCGGTGGTGAATTCGCCTGAGAATGTTGAAGCCATGCAGTTCTATCAAGATCTCATGTACAAGTATGAGGTCATTCCCAAGCCGCAGGAGATCACGGATTCAGGCGCTGACCCCCTGTTCGCACAAGGTAAGACAGCCATGAATGTGACTGGTTTCTGGGACATCTCCTCACTTAAGGATGCCAAATTCAACTGGGGAGTTGCACCCCTGTGGCATGGCAAGAAGACTGCTGTACCCATGTTCTTCAACGCCCTTACGGTCTCTTCTCAGAGCAAGCATAAGGATGATGCAATCAAGATTGTGAAATATCTGACCTCTAAAGAGGGACAGCGGCCTATCGCCGAGAGCGGGCTCGACATGCCAGCAAATCTCGCTGCGGCCAAGGACAAGTCCTTTACCCAGGCATCTTGGAATAAGAATGGATTGGATCTGACTGCTTTCACCAGATCTACTTCGATGACCTATGCTCCGCCGTTGACGCCAGAATGGTCACAGATCACCAAAGCCATGTCCGATGGTATGTCCCAAACCTGGAACGGCAAGCAGGATGTCAAAACTGGCTTGGATAAAGCTCAGAAGACATTGGAGCAGGCTCTGAACAAGTAGCAGGGTCAGTCCAGTTCCAGGCAGCTGGCGGATCCGGCGCATAATGGCCGGATCCGCAGCGCCTTTTTACCCGCAGTGCTCTGTTGCGCCAAGTCAGATGCGCCTGCCGTCGTGTTTTTACATCGTCAAGAGGTGATTTGTATGAGTATATCCGCATCCATAGGACGTCGTCATCGTGGTTCGCGTCGAGGAATGAAACGGAGCACTAGGGAGACCCTGTTCTTTTACGTATGTATATCTCCGTGGATTATCGGCTTTGTAGTTTTCACTGCGGTGCCTATGTTTTCTTCGCTGTATCTGTCGTTTACCGATTGGGATTCATTTCAGAAACCCAACTGGGTGGGTCTTGGCAACTATGCCAAGGCTCTTACTGCTGACCCTCTTTTTTGGAAAGTGCTCAGAAACACTTTCTATTACGCTATAGTCTCTGTACCTGTCTCCCTGCTCATCGCCCTGTACTTGTCCAATCTGCTTTCTCATGACTTTCGTGGTAAACGCATCTACCGCACCATCATTTATCTGCCTTCATTGGTGCCGCTTGTGGCAGCAGGATTGATTTTTAAATGGTTGCTCAAGCCTGAAGATGGACCAGTCAATGCCTTGCTGGGCCTGTTCGGCATCAAGGGTCCTGCCTGGCTGTTGGATGCAAACTGGGTTATTCCTGCCATAATCCTTCTGTCCATCTGGCAGGTTGGAGGGGGAACGATCTTGCTTATTTCTGCCATTAATGGAGTGCCAAAAGAACTGTACGAAGCTGCTGAAATTGATGGAGCAGGTCACTACAGATTGTTTTGGAGCATAACGTTTCCAATGATCACACCTATTTTATTCTTCAATCTGGTCACAGGAATCATTGGCGCTTTCCAGGTCTTTGACCAGGTTTACATCCTGACCCAGGGTGGCCCAGACAATGCCAGCCAGATGATGGTGCCTTATATCTATACGTCTGCGTTCAAGGATTTTCATATGGGTTATGCATCAGCCCTGGCTTGGATACTCTTTGTCATCATCATGGTAATTTCGGCAGCGGTGCTTAAGTCCTCGGATGCCTGGGTGTTTTATGAGTCGGAGGTAAAGAAGTGAATACCCGTTCTGATTTTGGCGGCAAGGCGAGGCGTTACGCTATTCTCACCGTAGTCTCCGCTATCCTTTGTGCCCCGTTGGTCTTCGTCGTATCCATAGCTTTAAGCTCTGATGCAACGACCAAAGCTATGAAATTTACTTTTCTGCCAGGGGAATGGCACTGGGAGAATTTCGTCCGCGTCTTCAGCTCTGGACTTCCTATTGGCAGGTTCATTCTCAATTCTTTGATAATCGTCATCCCTGCCTGCATTTTTATGACATTTTCTTCGGCATTGGTCGCATACGGGTTTGCCAGGCTGCATGCACCAGGCAAGAACATCCTGTTCATCCTGGTTCTATCGACGATGATGATACCTGGCCAGGTATTGATGATTCCTCAGTTCATTCTCTTCAGAACGCTCGGATGGATCAACACACTCCTGCCTATGATCGTTCCGAATCTTTTCGCCAACGCCTACAACGTTTTTCTTATGCGTCAGTTCATCACTCGTATCCCCACGGAACTTGATGAGGCAGCGGAGATTGACGGCTTGGGATACTTCAGGATTTTCACCAGAATAATCCTGCCTATGATGGTCCCTGTCTTGGCGGCAGTGTGTGTCTTTACATTTTCATCCAACTGGGGGAGTTTCTTCGGGCCCCTGCTCTACATCAATGATGAGGATAAAATGCCTCTGGCGTTAGGCTTGCAGGTGCTTTCGAGCCAGAGTTCCAGCGTGCAGACACCGCCTTGGAACATGATCATGGTAGGAGCGCTGATCCTCATCCTGCCTGTGCTTATCGTCTACTACTTTGCCCAGAGATATCTGTACGAGTCGGGGATGTTCGCCGGATCAGCGGGGATCAAGTAAACACCAATGTTTGTCTTGTTTTGCAACAAGGCGAAAGGCACAGAAATGATGAGAAGAAAAGCGATGACTTCGAATGCCTCTGGAGCACCTGTAGGTCCGATCATGAATCAGGAGTCGGACGGCCGATTCGGTTATGTTGCGCCGGACTTGGCGGTCTCAAATGCCAGGAAGGGCTCACCCGATCCAGTAGCTTTGACTCAAGGGCGTTTGTGGATTGACGGAAAAGCAAGGGTTCTGCTGTGTGCCTCGGTCTTTCCCTTTCGTATACCCCGAAGTCAGTGGGAGCAGCGTCTGAATGCGGTAAAACGGCTGGGTTACCAGGTCATAGATGTCTATACGCCTTGGAACCTGCATATGAGGGAACCAGGCAAAGCTGACTTTTCAGGTCGTTTGGACATCGAGGAGTTTCTGCGCATGACCAAACGTGCCGGTCTCTATGCTTTGATCCGGCCAGGCCCCTATATCTGTGCAGAATGGGATGGCGGGGGTCTGCCAGCCTGGGTGCTTACCGATCCTAAGTTTCGAGCCCGGCAGCACGATGAGGCCTTCCTGGAGGCTGTCAGAACCTGGTATCAGCAAATTATCCCCATTATTTCGCGCCAACAATATGCTGGACACGGCCATGGAGGACCCGTGATCATGGTCCAGGCGGATAACGAACTGGACTTTTTCGACTGTGAGGATCCAACTGGATACATTGGCTCACTGGCCTCCATGATGCGGGAAATGGGAGTGCGTGTGCCCATTGTCATCTGTGCTGGTCAGGGGGATATGACTCGTGCCGGCGCTGACGCTGCAACGGTGGCACCCGCTGTCAACCTCTACCCCGATGATGACGATCCGGATTTTGATCGGCAGGTGCGTTATTACCGTCATGCCGCCAGTAGGCGTGGAGCACCCCTGGTTGTGACGGAGACTAACCGCGTACATCGCACGCTAAGGCGTTTGGTTGGATCGGGAGCGGCATTTATAGGGCCTTACCTACAGGTGTCTGGCTGGGATTTCGATTACGGAACCTCCGTCAACAGTTGGGGTTCGTTAGAGGCCTTTATGACAGCTGACTACGACTTCGGCGGAGCTGTCGACCCTGCCGGCGGCGAGCGACCCGAGGCCGATCAGGCACGTCGATTGAGCGCAATCATCAATGCATTGGGCGACCGGCTGAGCATGGCTCAAGTGGCAGATGAGGGGGCAATCGCCAGCCTTGCCGGTAGAATTCGAGCTGAAGGCTGTCCGCTCAGCCTGGAGGATCCGCGGTTAGGATTGGGCCTCCTGAATTTGGCCGGTGGCGGCGAATTGCTGACCTTGACCAATGTGAGTGAGCAGAATTTGGAGCTGGAGGCCGAAAGAGGCAATGGTTCACCTGACAGATGGCCCCTGCCGGCGAAGACCGGAGTGATGCTGGTACGAGATCTCCCTCTGGGGTCAGGCT
Source organism: Bifidobacterium sp. POST2/T3 (B1) (assembly GCF_058197115.1). NCBI lineage: Bacteria > Bacillati > Actinomycetota > Actinomycetes > Bifidobacteriales > Bifidobacteriaceae > Bifidobacterium > Bifidobacterium sp. POST2/T3 (B1). Next base: position 5,717 of record NZ_JBVPQK010000008.1, on the reverse strand, counting down.
GTTTTTTGGAAGCCACTAGCGGTGAATTGACAGGACTTGAATTCGACGAGAAGACCGGGATACGAGTGCAAGTGGATGCTCCCGATATGATACCTGGCCCCCTTTGGTTGCGTTTAGCATTTCCTGCCGATACGTCGCTGGATAAGATGCGGATTGACGGGGACTTGATCTGGCATCCCCTGGCTGACGCCTGTGAGGATTCCGTCCAGGATACTGGGTTGGGAGATGAACCTGTCAGAGGATTGGCCCTTTCTGGAAAGCATGGAATCCTCCAAATGATGCTGACTACTCCAGAAGGCCGGAAATCAATTACTGTACAGTTGGGTCAGCCGGTTACGAGGGTGCGGGCCTCGCATGCACCCATCGTTCGGTTGGAATCGGTGGGCAAGGCTGAATGTGACCAGTTATGGTCTTCTCCGTCTGCGTCGATTCCAGGCAGCAGACTGCCTATGTTGGAAGAGCGAGGTCTGTGGTCTGGCAGTGGTCTGTATAGTACGCGTTGCAGTCCCGACGGAATTCGTGGGATGGTCCTGCGGCAGGCAGCAGATGTGGTTGGCCTGCAATGGGGGGATCTGCTGATGCCCTGGGTAGCAAACGGCGGGGGTGATTACTGGATGCCATTGGATGGCTCAGCTATCCAACGAACTGATGATGGGGATCCGCTCTTGTCCATAAGAGTAGGCATCTGGGGGCACTCCAATTTCGATGACACGAGATTGCAAGCCCTTAGGTTGTCAGCTGGGCGGGGTTTATCCGGCGTGTTGGCCGTGCATGACATCTTGCCCCTGAATTCAGGATGGCAAGTAACTGAGATTAAACGCTGGTCGTCGCCAGGAGGAAAAGCCGATGTGGTCCTTCCGGGGCGAGATCCGGTTCCCCGAATGGGCTTTGGGGGCTGGTCGGCGTCTTATTGGCCCAGGGTGGTGACATATGCCCGTTCCCTGCCAAGTTTGTCGGTTTCATACCCGGCAGAGGCTGGTACAAGGTCTCGGTCGAGAATTAAGAATGCATCTTCGGATCGAATGCTGGATGAAGAGAGCTTGTTGCTGGTCGGAGCCTTGCACTTCAAGGGTTGCCAGTGCAAGTGCGAAGTTGAACTTAACGGCTGCCAGATAGGAACAATCACCCCTTATGAGTCGACGCTTTGGCTAGGGCCCTTACAGTCAACGGATCGGTTGACTATCAGAACATGGCAGACCTGGGGTGAGCCGACTGGAACGATTGAACTACTGGTAGGCGAACCCATTGCAGACTGGACTTTACGCACGCAAAATCTGACGATGCTTCGAAAGAGCGCAAGTCGGGCAATTTTCAAAGACCAGCGCCTTCCCGTAACTTGCCCGCCCGGCAGCTGCCTCTGGCTACGCATTTCTCGGTCAGCTCTAGCGCAAACTCAGCAACGTGGATCAACGATAGTTCGCATGCAGGGTCAGGGCCTGCAGGTGACTGCTTTCGGGGAGCATACCAATCTGGGTCGGTTGGTGTTGGGCGGTTTGCCTGGAACGATATTTGCTGGAGGACGCGGCGATCTGCTCATAGTTCCTCAAGAAGAGGGAGATCTTTCGCTGCTCATTGAGTCCACTGGCAAAGAAGCAGGTCGGTTGGACTCAATTCAGCTGGGAGGTGCTGTTGACTTGAACTCAGAGAGTGGAGATCGGTAAATAAACATTCCTGGAACGTTGATTGTTGTTTCTTGAGAATGCAAATAGCGACAAAGTCAAAAGTTTACCGTGTGGTTCAATAATCGTTGTCGGAAGCAAACGAGTGTTTCGAGACTGATTTGTCGAGCGCTGGCAAAGCGGCAGGGGCGATTATAGGCATATCCATTGGGTTTGTACGGTCTTGTCGTTCATCTTAAATGCGCTGGACGGATTGCTTTATCGTGCCCGCTGGCCACTTTCACACGCTGGTCTTGCCGTCAGCCGGGCGGCGGGGGCCGCTATCATGAAAGCCGGAACAGGATCGAGCGGGTCCTTCGGATCGGGCCCGATGAAGGAATGCGTACATGGCGGATATGGTTGACAATCACAATGACGATGAAGGCCCGGACCTGGGCAGGACCTACCACAGTGGTCCGGTCATCATGCGCGGGCCCATGATTCCCGAGGCGGACGCCAACGCTGGTTTGCTCTCGTCAGGCGGCGATACGGACTGGCTGCATATGGACCCCTGGCGGGTGCTGCGCATCCAGGCTGAGTTCGTCGACGGGTTCGGTGCACTGGCTGAGCTGGGACCGGCAGCCGCCATCTTTGGCTCAGCTCGGACCGGCAGGGAGGATCCCACCTATGCTGCTGCACGCAAGATGGGCGGCGACCTGGCCAAGGCCGGTATGGCGGTCATCACCGGGGGAGGGCCTGGCATCATGGAGGCGGCCAACAAGGGCGCTGCTGAGGTCGGCGGCAAGTCTGTCGGTCTGGGCATCGAATTGCCCATGGAGCAGGGGCTCAACCGCTGGGTGAATCTGGGCATCACTTTCCGTTACTTCTTCGTACGCAAGATGATGTTCATGAAATACTCCTCAGGCATCATCGTCTGTCCCGGCGGGTTCGGAACTCTGGATGAGATGTTCGAGGTGCTGACCCTGGTCCAAACCCATAAGGCACCCAGCATGCCCATCGTCCTCTTCGACAGGGCCTACTGGCAGGGGCTCTTTGACTGGTTTTCGAACACAGTGAAGCAGAGGGGCATGATTTCTGAGCTGGACCCCGATCTGGTCATCCGTACTGATGATCCTGATGAGGCTGTCGAAGTCATCCTGCGCCACCGTGGCTGAGAATTAACAAGCGGGCGGCGGTCAGCGGGCGCGGGTGGCCATGATCATACCTGTGCCGATGGGCAGCAGACAGGATTCCCAGTCATCGTCTTTGCTTATGGCTTCCATGATGGTCCGTAAGGTGATTGTTTTGGCGGACCTGTTGGCCGGGTTGAGTACGCCGCCCTTGTCCGGATCCTTCAGCAGATCGAAGGCATCCGTGAAGATCACCTGTCCTCGGTCCTTGAGCAGGCGCGGAGCCTGGTCCATGACCTGTTGGTAGTTGTCCCCATTGCCTGAGACGACGATAAGGTCGTAGTCGCTGGGGTTGAGCTTGGGGAAGTAGGTTTTGGCAGCCGCATTGACTGCCCGCAGCCTCATTCCAGGGTGGGCTTTTTCCATGCCCGCGAATATTTTTTTGACTAGTGAGGTGCCTTGGGCTGTGGAGTCGACGGCGGTGAACTGGCCATGACCATGCAGGCCCGTCATCAGGCGCAGGGCTTCGACCACAGAGCCGTTGCCGACCAGGATGATGGATGCCGGAGCGTTCCGGCCAGCCAAAAACTGCAGAAAGGCGCCTTGAGACCGGGAGCACTGTGCGAATCCGGCCTCCGAAGCCTTGTCTCGCAAGGTCTGCAACTTGTCTGATTCGACGTTCAGAGCGCTTGCCTCGGCGAATTCCCATCCTCTGGCGATGTTGTTGTACGAGGTTTTGTCCATGCTAACCATGGTAACGACCAGAGGGCACAAGCCTGTCGAATGCTCATGCTGACCTGTGTGCGTACGAGTCTGACTACTCCTTGACGGCTTCGACTAGCTTCCACATCTCTTCACCCACGTCGATGCCTCTGGGACAGGGTCGGGTGCAGGCCCGTATGGACTGGCATGCCTGGATTCCGTCCACCTGGTCAATGGCCTCTAGACGTTCCTGTCGATGGCTATCGCGGGAATCGTTGATGAATCGAGCCGCTGCAATCATGGCCGCCGGGCCGACAAAGGCCTCGCCGCCCGCATAAATAGGACAGGCGCCCTGGCAGAGTCCGCAAGCGATGCAGGTGCTGAGCAGTTCATACCGGGCCAGCTCTTCCGGAGTCTGCCGGTATTCCGACGCTGGTTCTGCGTCGACCACTTTAGCCTTGGCTGCTTGGCTGATGGCTTTTGTTAACGGGTTTTGTGCCGAATCCTGGGTCTCTGGTTGATCGGATTCGTGGTGATTTTGGCGGCTTTCGGCAGAGGAATCATCATGAAGCAGATAAGGCTTAAAGCGTCGAATCTGTTCAAACATGGTGTCGGTGTCCACTATCAGGTCTCTGAGTGGGGTGAAGCCGGGGAGCGGACGGATCTCTATCACTGAAGATTTATCAGGGTCTGAAGTTTCTGTAAAGTGTGTGGTGCCTGTATGGTTTGTGGTTTCTGTATGGTCTGAGGTTTCAGAAGGATTTGTGGCTTTAGGGCCTGTGGTTCTGGAGTTTATGTCCGAAACTGAGTGCAATGTCGACGAGGATGTGGCCGTTGCGGTGGTCGCCGTGCCGGTTCGGCGGAAAGCTGGAGGCTGTTGAACTTGTGGACTTCCATTAGCTACACCGAATGAGGCGTATGCGTTCGGCATGGTCTCGGATGCAGACAAGCAGTCGGCGATGGTGGCTGTGCAGAGCAGATCCGGACGGTCGTTGATGAGCACGGCATCCGACCCGCACATGCCATGTCCACAGGAGTACCGGAAGTTCAGTGTGGGATCCACCTCTCGCTTGATCTGCAGAAGGGCATCGAGAACAGTGCGCTGTGGGGCAATGCGGATCGTGTACTCCTGTGTCCAGCGGCGTCCTCGTGCTCGTCGGCTACCCGCTGCGGCAAAGGGGTTGCTCTTGGCGAATGGGCTGGTTCGCGCCAGACGCTCTGATTGAGGTCGTGGGGTAAACCGGGCTATTCGGAAGGTCACCGGACGGGGATCGCGGTCCGATGCTGATGCCTTGGATCCGTCTGAGCCTGTGGACTGTGATGTCACGGTTGCTCCTGTCCTTGCTCGGGATGTGTCCCTATGCCCACTAATATGCGCGGCCTCCATCCTAATCCCTGCCTGACCAGCATAGGTGTCGAGCAGGTGCCTGTCGGAACAGGATGAGCTCAGGGTCCATCAGTAGTTGCGACCCTTAGGAGGCATGTCAACGATATGAACAGGCTGCCAGGAGACAACTTCCCTGGCGTCGATCATAGTGTGGGCCAGGTAGTGTTCGTCGTCGCGTTGCGGATAATCGCTCCGGTACAAGGCACCGCGAGATTCCTTACGTTTCAGGCTGGCGTTCAGTACGGCCCGGGCCAGGGTCAGCAGGTTGTCTACCTCCATGATGGCGGTCACCTCTTGGTTGAGCACTGCTGTGCCACTGTGCGCACGCAACTGCCTGGCATCGGCATCCAGTTGATCAAGGCCACGCAAACCCTTTTCGATGCTGCTCTGATCGCAGCGGACGGCTACGGCCTCCTCCATCAGACGTCCCAGCCGACCCATTAACGCGTAAGGGTTGTTCGGGCTGGCACCGCCATTGGGGTCGGATTCTTCGTTTTGGTTGTTGGTCAATGTTGACTCCGAGGGCTCGGCATCACTCTCTACAGCCAGCAACTTGTCCATGAAGGTCTGACGCCTTCGCAGTGCCTGTGCGAGCGTAGGCGCGTCGGTCATGTCGTTTGGCTTGTCGGCATTGGCCATGATGGCGGCGATGGTCTGTCCGGTTCTGGTGCCGAAAAGGCAGGCGTCCAGCAGGGAGTTGCCGCCTAGCCTGTTGGCCCCGTGAACGCTGACGCATGAGCACTCCCCGGCGGCATACAGTCCGTCGACGATTCGACGGCTGCCATCCTGCCAGCGATAGACGTGGCCACGATCTGTGATGGGGATGCCGCCCATGGTGTAGTGGGCGGTGGGTTTGACAGGAACCATGTCCACAGTGGGATCCAGGTGGGCGTAGCGATG
>NZ_JBVPQK010000007.1:0-26962 GCF_058197115.1 Bifidobacterium sp. POST2/T3 (B1) | reverse complement strand
GCTTTGCGGCTGGCTCTGCTGCAGGTGGTCAAGGATCGTCGCGATCTGGAGCCCATCGTCATTCTGGATGATGTCTTCGCTCAGTTGGATCGGGGCCGTAGGGATCAGATTCTGGATTTTGCCCGTCAGCAGGGCCAGGTGCTGATCACCGTGGCCGCCGACAGCGATATTCCCTCCTTGCAGGGTGCCAGGCTGGTGGATGTGTCCCGGCTGAGGCCTGTGCAGCCATCCGATCCGGCTGCTCAGGATCCGGCCATTGCCAGTGCCATGCAGGACCTGCGTCGAACCAGAGGGGCGGCTCATGAGGACTCGGATATGCCGGATAGGCCGGAGGGGAACGACCTGTCATGAAGGCGCCCATGGTTGAGACACTGCACCTGGATCAGCGTCGGCTGCCGGCCCTGGTCTTCGAGGGTTGCACCCGACGGGCCGCCACTCGTCGGCAGCGGGAGGACAACTCCCGTAAGGCCTGGTATGCATTCGGCAAGCCGGGCCGTGACCCAGCCAAACTGGGAGGTGTGGTGACCAGCCTTGCTGCGGGGAGCGGGTGGACCAGTCATCTGAAGGTGGCCCGGCTGCGCAACCAGTGGGACGGTGTAGTGGGACCCGGCATCGCCGCCCATTCGCGAGTGGTCTCCTACCAGGAGGGCGTGCTGATCATCCAGGCGCAGACCACGGTCTGGGCCACCCAGTTGACCTACTTGGTCCCCCAGATCAAGGCGACCATTGTCAAGCGGCTGGGCATGCCGGTCAAACAGATCCGGGTGACCGGCCCCCACAACTACAGCTTCCGCCGATCGCGGTTCGATCCGCCCGGCCGAGGTGTGCGTGACACCTACGGGTGAACCCATAATCTGCGAATACCGTCTTCCCAGCTTTCTGTAAGCCTAAAGTCCCATAGCGCTGGTAATCTATGGGTTATAGGGTCAAACGCTTCCAAGGCCCCTTTATGTACGATTTGGAACCTGGTGACCATGACTCGATCCCCCGCTCGACCACGAACGGAAGCTGCTTTGTCGTCAGTGGTCGACGATGGGGGTGCAGAAAGGACTATCTGTGGCAGATCTCAACACTGACCCGTCCCAGACCCCCCAAGAGGGTCGGGAGCATGAGGAGGGCAAGCCTCAGGATGATGGCATGACGGGCCAGGATCAGCTGGACGACGCGCAGCTGGATGACTCGCTCTCCCCCGAGCATTATGACGCCAGCGATCTGAAGGTGCTGGAGGGGCTGGAGGCGGTCCGCGTCCGTCCGGGCATGTACATCGGTTCGACGGGCCCCAGGGGCCTGCATCATCTGGTCTACGAGATCGTCGACAACTCGGTCGACGAGGCTCTGGCTGGGTACGCTGACCATATTGAAGTCACCATCCTGCCCGACAACGGCATCCGTGTGGATGACAACGGCCGTGGCATCCCTGTAGACGAGGTGCCAGGCGAGGGCAAGAGCGGCGTCGAGGTGGTCATGACCAAGCTGCATGCCGGCGGCAAGTTCGGAGGCGGCGGCTACGCGGTCTCGGGCGGCCTGCACGGCGTGGGCATCTCCGTGGTGAACGCCCTGTCCACCCGAATCGACGTCCAGGTGCGCCGACAGGGCTACCACTGGCATCAGAACTTCCGCAACCAGAAGCCCACCGCTCCCCTGTCCAAGGACCAAGCCATGGGGCCGGATGAGAGCACCGGGACCTCGGTGACCTTCTGGGCCGATCCCAAAATCTTCGAGACCACGGTCTATGACTTCGAGACCCTGCGCAGCCGTTTCCAGCAGATGGCTTTCCTCAACAAGGGCTTGCGGATCACTCTGACCGACCTGCGCCCCAATGACCAGGCCGGCGACGAGGTGGCGGGCGAGGAGCAGACCCCGGAGCAGAAGGGTCAGTCCGTCAGCTACCAGTACGCCAACGGCATCAAGGACTATGTGGACTACCTGGTCAAGGTCAGGAAGGCCACGCCTGTGGAGGCCGAGGTCATCGATTTCGAGGCCGAGGATCTGAAGTTGGGCATTTCCGCTGAAGTGGCCATGCAGTGGACCACCGCCTACTCTGAGTCGGTTCACACCTTCGCCAACACCATCGCGACCACCGAGGGCGGCACTCACGAGGAAGGGTTCCGCGCGGCTCTGACCAGTATGATCAACCGCTACGCTCGGGACAAGAACATCCTCAAGGACAAGGACGACAATCTCTCAGGCGACGACGTGCGCGAGGGGTTGACCGCCGTGGTCTCCGTCAAGCTGACCAACCCTCAGTTCGAGGGTCAGACCAAGACCAAGCTGGGCAACTCCGAGGCCAAGACCTTCGTCCAGCGGGTCATGACCGAAAGGCTGAGCGACTGGTTCGACGCCCACCCAGGCGAGGCCAAGGCCATCATTCAGAAGGCCATGGAGGCCTCCCGCGCCAGGATCGCGGCCAAGAAGGCCCGCGAAAACACCCGTCGCAAGTCCATCTTCGAGACGGCCGGCATGCCCGACAAGCTCAAGGACTGCCAGTCCAGCGACCCCGAAGAGTGTGAGCTGTTCATCGTGGAGGGCGACTCCGCAGGCGGCTCGGCCATCCAGGGGCGTAACCCCATGACCCAGGCCATTCTGCCCCTGCGTGGCAAGATCCTCAACACGGAGCGGGCCAGCCTGGACCGCATGATGAAGTCCGACACCATCGAATCCCTGATCACGGCCGTGGGCGGCGGATACGGCGAGGACTTCAACATCGACAAGGTGCGCTACCACAAGGTCATCATCATGGCTGACGCCGATGTGGACGGCGCCCACATCGCCACCCTGAACCTGACTCTCTTCTTCCGCTACATGCGGCCCATGATCGAGGCCGGCTACGTCTACGTGGCCATGCCACCGCTCTACCGGCTCAAGTGGACCAAGGGGCCCCACAGCTTCGTCTACACCGATGCCGAGCGCGACAGGGTCTTGGCCGAGGGCAAGGCCTCCGGCCGACAGCTGCCCAAGGGCGAAGGCATCCAGCGCTACAAGGGTCTGGGCGAGATGAGCTACCAGGAGCTCTGGGAGACCACCATGGATCCGGAACACCGCATCCTCAAGAAGATCCGCATCGATGACGCCGAACAGGCCGACGAGACCTTCACCATGCTCATGGGCGACGAGGTCGAACCCCGGCGTCTGTTCATCCAGCGCAACGCCCACGACGCCCGCTTCATCGACGCCTGAGATGCGGACGCCTTCCCCTTTCAACATTTGAGCTAAGGATCGATTTTGGCAGACAATAACAACAACGACAACAGCCCGGACCAGGACGGCCTCAACCTGCCTGACGGGTCTCGAGAGCCGCTCAGCCCCCAGGAGATGGACAACACCGATTACGGCCTCCTGAAGGGCGAGCGGATTCAGCCCATTGACCTCCAGCAGGAGATGCGGGAATCCTACCTGTCCTATGCCCTGTCAGTGATCGTGGAGCGGGCCTTGCCCGATGTCCGCGACGGCATGAAGCCAGTCCACCGCAGAGTCATCTACGCCATGTATGACGGCGGATACCGACCCGACCGCGGCTACAACAAGTGCTCGCGTGTTGTAGGCGACGTCATGGGCAAGTACCACCCCCACGGCGATGCGGCAATCTACGACACCATCGTGCGCCTGGCCCAGTCCTGGTCCATGCGCTACCCGTTGGTGGACGGCCAGGGCAACTTCGGCTCCCCCGGCGACGACCCGGCGGCCGCCATGAGGTACACCGAGTGCCGCATGGCCCCCCTGGCCATGGAGATGGTGCGCGACATCGACAAGGACACGGTCGACTTCATTCCCAACTACGACGGCAAGACCCAGGAACCCACGGTTCTGCCCTCCCGCTTCCCCAACCTGCTGGTCAACGGATCAGCCGGCATCGCCGTGGGCATGGCCACCAACATTCCTCCGCACAACCTGCGTGAGGTGTCCAAGGGTGTGCACTGGGCCCTGGAGCATCCCGAGGCCTCCAAGGAGGAGCTGCTCAACGCCCTGATCGCCATCATCAAGGGGCCTGACTTCCCCACCGGCGCCACTATTCTGGGGCACAAAGGCATCGAGCAGGCCTACCGGACCGGTCGCGGCCTGATTACCATGCGGGCCGTGGTCAACACCGAGGAAATTCGCGGAAGGATGTGCCTGGTGGTCACCGAGCTGCCCTACCAGGTCAACCCCGACCGCCTGGCCTCCTCCATCCGCGAGGCCGTGCGCGATGGCAAGATCCAGGGCATCGCCGACATGCGCGACGAGACCTCGGGCCGCACCGGCCAGCGCCTGGTTCTGGTGCTCAAACGCGATGCCGTGCCCAAGGTGGTCCTCAACAACCTTTACAAGCACACCCAGCTTCAGCAGACCTTCGGGGCCAACATGCTGGCCCTGGTGGATGGTGTCCCCAGGACTCTGAGCCTGGATGCCTTCATCCGCCACTGGGTGGACCACCAGCTGGACGTGGTTGAGCGTCGCACCCGCTATCTGAAGCGTGAGGCCGAGGATCGCGACCACATCCTGCAGGGGTATCTGAAGGCCTTGGATATGATCGACCAGGTCATCGCCCTGATTCGAGCCTCCAAGGACGTGGAGACGGCCCGCACCGGCCTGATGGAGCTGCTGGACGTGGACGAGGTCCAGGCCGATGCCATCCTGGCCATGCAGCTGCGCCGTCTGGCTGCCTTGGAACGGCAGAAGATCCTGGACGAGCACGAGGATCTCATGCGCAAGATCGCCGACTACAACGACATCCTGGCCCACCCCGAACGCCAGCGCACCATCGTGGGCGACGAGTTGGACGAGATCGTCGACAAGTACGGCGACGAGCGGCGTACCCGGATCGTTCCCTACTCGGGCGAGATGAACGTGGAGGACCTGATTGCCGATGAGCAGGTGGTGGTCACCGTCACCCATTCCGGTTTCGTCAAGCGGACCAAGGCTGACGAGTACCGTGCTCAGCACCGCGGCGGCAAGGGCATCCGCGGAGCCAGGCTGCGCGAGGACGATGTGGTGGACCACTTCTTCCTGACCAGCACCCATAACTGGCTGCTCTTCTTCACCAACAAAGGCCGGGTGTACCGGCTCAAGGCCTATGAGCTGCCCGAGGGCTCTCGTGACTCCAAGGGACAGCATGTGGCCAACCTGCTCCAGCTGGGCCAAGGTGAGCGGATCGAACAGGTCCTTTCCCTGCACGGCTATGACGATGCCGACTATCTGGTTCTGGCCACCCGGACAGGACGGGTCAAGAAGACCCGCCTGGCTGAGTATGATTCGCCTCGCCAGGGCGGTCTGATTGCCGTACGACTGATGGAGCTGGGTAGCGTCTCCGACGAGGAGGGACAGGAGGTGCCCCAAAGCGATGAATTGGTGGGTGCCGCTCTCTGCAATGCCGACGACGAAATCATCCTGGTCTCCCGCAAGGGCATGAGCGTGCGCTTCTCAGCCGACGACTCCACCCTGCGGCCTATGGGACGACAGACCGCTGGCGTCCAGGGCATGCGGTTCCGCCCAGGCGACGAACTGCTGAGCATGGACGTGATCGCCAAGGAGTCCGAGGATGACCTGCTGGTGGTCACTGATGAGGGCTTTGCCAAGCGAACCGCTCTGAGCGAGTACCGCCTGCAAGGCCGCAACGGCTATGGTGTCAAGGCCATCGCCATGGTGGAGGGCCGGGGATCCCTGGTCGGCGCCCTGGTGGTTAATGAGGACGACCAGATCATGGCCATCATGAAGTCCGGCAAGGTCATCCGCTCCGATGTGGCCGAGGTCAAGCGGACCGGTCGCAACACCCAGGGAGTTACCCTGGCCAAGCCCGACAAGGGTGATGAGATTCTCTCCATCGCCCGCAATGCTGAGCGTGACGACCAGGAAGAGGATGCCGGTCAGACCGATCTGGCTCCCGCCGCTCCCCTGGCAGCCAAGGATCAGCCCATCGCCACCACCGGAACCGGCGACGGCCAGAGCCTGACCCAGGAGGACTGAGTTGGTCCGCTACCAGTCTGACAAGACTGGTAGCCTCGTAAGAAGTCATGCAGGCCAAGCGGCGGTATGCGCGGGCCATTGAACGCAAGGATCAAGGAGTGCCGATGAGCCAGGATGATCAGAAGCAGGTCAAGGCCGGCAAGCAGGGTGCTGGTAAGCCCCAAAAGGGGAAGACCAAGGCTGATGAATCCGCAAAGGGCGAGTCTCGTCGATCATCAGCGGCCGCTCCCCCGGCTCCTGCAGCTAGCAGGACGGCATCGGGACGTTCCGCAAGAACCACAGCTTCGGTTGCCGGTCCGGTCAAAGTATCCTCATCCCGTCCTGCCCGGCCTGCGGCTTCGGCAGTGCGTCCTCGTGTGCCTCGGGCCCGGCGCATGCAGCTGTCTCTGACCCGGCTGGAACCCTGGTCGGTGGCCAAGGTCACCTTCCTGTTGGCTATCGCCGGGGGCATCATTCAAGTGGTGGCTGCTGCCCTGCTCTGGTTCCTGCTCAACGCCATGGGGCTCTTTGACAATCTGACTCAAGTCATTTCCAAGACAGGCCTGGACGCGGGCGGTTTCGATCTGGGCCAGGTGCTGAGTCTGGGGACGGTCCTGAGTTCGGTGACCATCTTCTCCATTTTCGAGATTGTCATAGTAGTGGTTCTGGTCACCATTTTCGCCTTCCTCTACAACCTGGTCAGCTCCCTCGTGGGCGGTATCCACGTGACCTTGGGCGACGACTGAGCTTCTCGTCGGCGCGGTCAATTGGTCGATAGGCCCGAGAGCGATTTAGACTGGATCTGTGCTCTCGACATACTTGGACTACTTCAGCGGCTCCTTTGGTATATCTCTGGTTTTTTGGCCATTGGCCTCGCTGATTCTGACCCTGCCCATTCTTGCCCTGATCTACAACCGCTACCACCGGCTCCGGCTGACAGCAGCCATGGCGGCTTATCTGACAGTCTTATACCTGCTGGCCTTGGTCTTCTTCACCCTCTGGCCCATGCCCGACGACCGTGCCGCCTTCTGTGCCACCCATCATCTGAGCCCCCAGCTCAACCCCCTGCAGTTCCTGACCGACCTGAACACAGGCGGGCGGATGGCCATGCTGCAGATTCTGCTCAATGTGGCTTTCTTCCTGCCCTTGGGCTTCATCATGGGGCGGGTCTTCCGCTGGCGCTTCATCCTGGCCCTGCCGGTTGCCCTCCTGGTCTCCCTATTCATTGAAACGGCCCAGCTGACCGGTGTTTTCGGCATCGTGGGCTGTGCCTACCGTCTCTTCGACGTGGACGATCTGATTTGGAACACTTCAGGCGCCGTAATCGGCTACCTGGTGGCCATGGCGGCCAACAAACTCGTTCCAACCCGTCAAGCTGACGCCGCTCAGCTTGTCACCAACCCCGGGTTCATACACCGTGCCGTCTCCATGGCTTTGGATCTGCTCCTGGCCACCATCCTGTCCATGTCTTTGGGGATGGGCGTAACCTATGCGGTCCATCGCTTGGGCACCTACCAGCTGGATGGCCACTACCGCTTTGGCGGGCTACTGATCGCACCATCAGCTTTGGACGTGTTTGGAACCGTAGTTGATCTGGCCATGCTGCTGATCTTCGAACTGCTCATCCCCCTACCCCGCCGGGGACGGACGCTGGGCGCCACATTCACCCACATGACCGTCGAGACCAAGCAGCGGCATGGTTGGTCCCGCTTCCTCTTCTATCTGTTCAGAACCGCGGTCATCCTGGCTGTCTTCGGCCCATGGACCGGCAATGTTCAGATTGCAACACGCATCCTGGCTCTGCTCCTGTTGGTTTTCTATCTGATCAAGCGCCAGATGCCCTATGACCTCTTGCCTGGGACAGCCTACCGAGAGGACTCAGGTGCTGAGGAATCCGCCGACGACCGGCGGGGGTGAATCCTGACCTCAGACAGGATGATGGCGGCGAAGATGATGGCGAAGCCCAACAGATGGGTGGCCGTCAGCTCCTCGTGCAGGACCAAGACCGAGACCAGCATGCCGAACAGGCTCTCCGAGCACAGGATCAGCGAACCCTGAGCGGCGGGGACCCTTGAAAAGGCGATGTTCTGGAAGTTCTGGGCCATGAGTGTCGAAATCAGTGTCAGATAAATCATGGAGCCTATGGTCGATGGCGTGAAGTCGGCAGCGCTGGGCAAGGGATCGAAGATCAGCGCGCAGACCAAAAAGAGGATGCCGCCGAAGAGCAGTTCCAGGTAGGTCAGCGTGGGGGCGTCGAACTCCTTGGTCAAAAAACCGGTGATTACCAGGTTGACTCCATAGAGCAGCGCGCCGGCCAGAGTCAGCAGGTCACCGGTACTCAAAGACAGCCCCTGTCCCCCGCCATGAGCCGGCAGTGAGATCAGAGCCACGCCCAGGATGCAGATAGCGGCCGCGACGAAGTGGCGCAGGGCCGGCCGTCGACGTGCCATGATCCAGACTAGGAAGGGCACAAAAATGCAGTAGGTGGCTGTCAGGAAGGAGTTGCGGCCCGGAGCGATGGTGGTCAGTCCCATCATCTGCAGACTGAAGGCCGCCCAGTAGCTGACCCCTAGAATCAGCCCCGGTACCAGAGTATGTATGGCCCCGGTTCGGCGTAGCCGTGGCAGCAAAAAGGGCGTCATGATGACGATGGCGCAGAGGATGCGAATACCCATCAGCCAGCGCACGGTCAGGGTCTCCATGGCAACCTTTTCGAAGGTGTATCCGGCTCCCCAGGCGGCCGCGGCCATCAGCAGCATCAGGCGGGCCAGCCAGGTGGAGGGTTTCCAGGACGAAGAGGGTGCGGAGGTAGACATGTTTCGACTCTAACCGTTCCCGTCCACAAGTGAGAATTGATTCGCAAGATATGTATACATCCGACTATTGAGTCCTATGCCGACTTGTTCCACCAAGGCGTCCTATACTGGAATGTGGCGTCTGGACTTAGCAGTTCCAGTGTCCAGTCTGTGCACATAGGCGTGCAGACCGACTGATTGCAAAAAAGAGAGGGTATTCCAAACTATGTTTGCTTTTCTCAAACCAGCCCCTCCTGCCAAGGTGAAGGTTCCCGAAAAGAAGATTCCTGCGACTTATCGTTCCTACCGCATACGGGTATTCTTCAGCATCTACCTAGGATATGCAGGGTACTACATCATCCGCTCCAACTTCTCTGTGGCCTCCCCCTACCTTAAGCGCAACTATGGCTTCACTACGGCGGACATCGGATTGATTACGCTCTGCCTGGCCGTCTCCTACGGCATCAGCAAGTTCGTCATGGGCATGCTCTCTGACAAATCCAACCCTCGCTACTATATCGCCACCGGACTGGTCCTGTCTGCCCTGCTCAACCTGATTTTTGGGGCCACGGCGAGCAAGGGGGTCATGATGGTGCTCATGGTCCTGCTGGGTATTTTCCAGGGCATGGGGGCACCTGCCGCGCACAAGTCGCTGTCCAACTGGTGGGCTGAGAAAGAGCGCGGTTCCTTCGTGTCCATGTGGAACACTTCCCACAATCTGGGCTCGGGTACTGTGGCGCCTATTGTGGGCGTAGCCCTGGCCGCCTTCGGACCTCACATGTGGAAGAGCATCTTCTTCGTCCCCTCGATCATCTCGCTGATCATGGCCCTGCTGGTTGTGCTGCTGGGAGCCGATACCCCCGAGTCTGTAGGTCTGCCGCCCATCCAGGAGTACAAGGCCGAGGAATATGAGGGCGAGAACATTGATGCCGCCAAACTGCAGACCCATTCCGACCTGTCCATTGTGCAGATTTTCCTGCGGTATGTGGCCTCCAACCCCTACATTTGGGTCCTGGCCTTGTCCAATGCCTTCGTCTACATTCTGCGCTACGGCGTGCTCAACTGGATCCCCATCTACCTGAACGAAGCCAAGGGATTCTCTCTTGCCCAGGCGCGCTCCAGCTTCGCGCTCTTCGAGTATGCGGCCATCCCGGGGACCATCCTGATCGGCTGGATGAGTGACCACTTCTTCCACGGCAAGCGTGCCGGCATGGCGGCGGGCTTAATGGCCCTGCTGGGGGTCGTCTTCCTGGGTTACTGGGCGTCCAGCGACCTTTGGGCCATTGACTTGGAGATAGCCCTGATGGGCATCTTCGTCTACGGGCCACAGATGCTGATCGCCGCACTGACCATTGATCTGGCGCCACGCTTTGCCATTGGCAGTACCACCGGATTCGTAGGCCTGTTCGGCTATATATTCGGAGAAGCCACTGCCTCCTATGGAATCGGCTCGCTTGTGGGCAAGTCCGGCTGGAACGTGGGCTTTGGCATCATTGCCGTATCCGCTCTGCTGGGCATCATCTGCTTCCTGATTCTGACCCGAGCCGAGCGTTACAAGACCGCACGAGTGGTTGAGACTCACTGAGCCCGAGTTCGGCTTCGGGCAAGCGGAGTCTGCCATGCGGACATCTCCGATATCATGGAAGAACGGTGATAACGGCGGCCATGGGTCCTTGGTCGACGGGGTAAGGAGTGTGCGCCAGGATGATCAGAATCGCAGTGGTGGATGACGATTCCATCAGCTGTCGAACCATGGTCAATTACCTGAGTCGCTACCGCAAGGAACGTCATGAAGAGCTGACGGTCAGCGTCTTTACCGATGGCAAGGCCTTTGCAGACGGTTATCGACCCGTGTATGACATCCTTCTTCTGGACATTCAGATGACCCCCATGGACGGGATTGAGGTGGCCCGCAGGGTGCGCGCCCGAGACGAGTCTGTGGTCATCGTCTTCATCACTTCCGCCCCCCAATACGCCATCAACGGCTATGAGGTGGGCGCACTCTCCTACCTGCTCAAGCCCCTGCCCTGGTTCGCCTTCTCCCAGGAGCTGGACCGGTCCATCGCCCAGGTGCGCGGCCGCGTGGACCTGTCCATCCTGATTACCGAGGGAGCACGATCCACCCGGATTCCCCTCAATGACATTGTTTTCATTGAATCCGTCCGCCACAGCAGCGTCATCCATACCTTGGGCTCCTCGCTGACCACGAACAGCACCCTGAAGAGTCTGGAGGGCCAGCTGGACCAGCGGGGATTCTTCCGCTCCAACTCCTGCTACCTGGTCAACCTGGCCCACGTGACGGGCATGGAGGACCAGGACTGCATCATGTCCACCGGTCAGCGGCTGCGGGTCAGCAGACCCCGTAAGAAGTCCTTCATGACGGCTCTAACCGCCTACGTGGCAGGTCGGCCATGACCACCACCCACATCCTCAATGCCCTGCCCGACATCCCCCGACTCTATACGGCCATCAGCGAGTGGCTGGGTTGCCTGGTCTATCTGTTGGCCATCGGAGTGAGGACATCACGCCTAAGAATGGTAGCTGTGCTTCTGCCCGGTCTGGCCGTGCTCATCGGGGTCCAGTACTGGGCCGGCACCCTGCCTATCGCCTTCTGGGTCATCAGCATGTGTCTGGCTGTGGCCTGCATGTACGCCATCATCATGCTGGCTTCAGGGTTGGGTGTGCTGGATGGGGCCTATCTGCTGGCCCGTGCCTTCGTTCTTGCTGAGCTGGTCGCCTCTCTGCACTGGCAGCTGGATTCCTTCATGCGGCCTGCCGGCCACGGCCTGTATGACCCGGCCTCCCTGATCCTGCTGGTGCTGATCTACGGTGGCGTAGGGCTGCTGGCCTGGGTGGCGGAGAGGCGCAACTTCGCCGATGCCCAGCCTTCGGTGCCAGGACGCAGCGTCTTCATCGCCGCAGTCATTGCGGTGGTTACCTTCGCCATGTCCAACCTGAGCTTCGTCTCTACCAACACCCCCTTCTCGGGTCGGGTCGGTCTGGAGATCTTCTATATCCGCACCCTGGTGGACCTGTGTGGGTTCGCCATGCTCTACGCCCAGCAGGAACAGCTGCGGGAGAGTCATACCAGCGCCGAGCTGGCCTCCATCAATGCCCGGGAATACAGCCAGCACCGGGAGTATATACGATCCAAGGAAAATCTGGAGGCCATGGGTAGGCTTGCCCATGACCTCAAGCATCAGATTGCGGCCCTGCGCTCGCAGATGGACCCTGAGCGCAAGTCCCAAGACTTCGAGGAGCTGGAGGCTGCGGTCGGACGGTACGGGTCACAGCAGCACACCGGCAATCCCATCCTTGACGTGGTTATGTCGACCAAGGAGCGCATATGCTCGGAAGAAGGGATCACCCTTACCATGGTGGCCGACGGCTCGCTCTTGGAGGGGATGGCGCCCATGGATGTTTCCACCCTCTTCGGCAACGCCTTGGACAATGCCATTGAGGCCTTGAGGAAGGTCAAGGAACCCGACCGCCGTCTAATCAAGGTGGCCCTGTACGCCCGGGGACAATTCGTGGTGATTCGCATTGAAAATTATTTCGCCTCGCCTCTGAATTGGAAAGGCAATGGCGAATTGGCCACCACCAAGACCAGGACCGACGGTGGCCTGCATGGATACGGGGTCAAGTCCATCCGGCACATAGCCCATCGCTACCAGGGCGAGATAACCCTACGTACCGAGCATCACTGGTTCAGCCTCTGTGTGCTCCTGCCGAGGGAGGGCGATCAGTTGAAGCCCATGGCGGCATCGGCGACCTTATAGCCCAGACGGATGGCCAGGCGGCCCGGCCGGCCCGGCATGTTGATTATCCGACAGAGCAGGGTGGAGCGCACGTCGGAGGCGATGACGGGGGAGCGGTGCTCCAGCCTTCGCCAGAGCATGTCCTTGTTCCGGTAGTTGCTGGGTTTGCGAGAGAGGATCAGGAAGACCGAGGTCACTACGCAGTTGATGGACAAATAGTGGATCATATAACGATAGAGTCCACGGGGAACCGTCCCCGGATCAGGCGTGGAGTCGGCCATGAGCCCGTTGACCAGCAACAGTTGTGAGACCCGGGCGATCATGATTGAGGTCTGTACTGACTGGCCCTGACGGCCGGTGTGGTAACGGTAGAAATTCGTGTCCAAGTAGAGTAGGGTGTGCACCCATGGCAGGGGCTGATAAGAGTAAATGAAGTCCACGTAATAAGTGTGCTCGGGCAGGCGGGTGCGGGCCTGGCGGAGCACCTCGGTGCGCAGGATCAGGGCGTGCATAATCATGTACTGGGCCAATCCGAACCGCCGCAAATGGTTCCAGTCCAGCACCTGCCCCGGGTCCATGACACTGCGAAAGTTGATGACCCGCTTATGTCTACGGCCTTCCTTTTCGTAGACGTAGTTGGTGACTACCATGTCCACCGGATTCGTCCGTCGCGACTGGTCGCGCAGCTGGTCCAGGACCAGGCCCAGGGAGGTCGGGTCCACCCAGTCATCGGCGTCGACCACCTTGACATAGCGGCCCCGGGCGGCTGCCAGACCTGTGTTGACTGCGCCGCCGTGGCCCTTGTTAGTCTGGCGGATCAGGCGGACAGTGTGCGGGTGGCGTGCTTGGTATGACTGCACCACCTGCGCTGTGGTATCGGTGGATCCGTCATCGACCACGATGATCTCCAGGTCGTCACTCTCCCGGCTCAGGAGGGAGTCAAGGCAGGTCGGCAGATGCTGGGCCATGTTATAGGCGGGGACGATGAAGGTGAGAACGGGCGGGCTTGTGGAGGCCGGTCGGTCAGATGTCATGAACAATCACTTCGCAAAAGAATGGGTCGGCGGGCATGTCGGCGGGGTTGCCGTAATCCCGTCGGCGGCCGTTGTATTCGACCACTGTACATGATGGGTTTGAGGAAAAGGCCCCGCCCGTCTGGCTGCCGATGCATGCCGGTTCATTGACAGCCAGAGGAGTGGGGCTGGAATTTTACTGGGCGCTCGCTTTCGATTCGGTGGGCTCCTGACGGAAGATGACCTTGAAGATGGGGAAGAAGACCCAGAAGGAGATGGCCGAGTTGATGATCATGGTGACCAGATCAGCAACGGTGGTCCCCAGGCTGCCCCAGTTCAGGGTGTGCTGGAAGAAGCCGTAGATGGGGTCCTTGTACCAACCCTGCAGCGCCGCCGCGATGATGGTGATAATCACGTAGGCCACCAGGTACCAGAAGGCCGCCTTCCAGACCGAGGAGTTGGACTTGAAGGTGATGTTGCGCTGGAGGAAGAAGTTGATGACCTGGGCGATCAGCAGGGTGATCTCCACAGCAAGGAAGTAGGCCAGGCCACCCCCGCCGCCGTGGCCGATAGATCCGGCCGCGTAGTCGAACAGGTAGTAGGGCTTGCCGCCGACTGTCCCCATGCGCCAGATCTGGAAGTTGGTGCCCACCAGGGAGGTGCCGTTGAAGATGGCCTTGAGCACAGGCATGAGCACCAGCTGCAGTACGGTGACCCCGTTGGACAGGATGAAGAAGACGATGAACTGGGCAAGGGTGGTGTGCCGGTCGCTGAACCGCCGCCACCAGCGGACAATCGCCCACTGCGAGGCCGTTGTCGCCTTCTCCTGGGCCGGCTGTTCGGCCTGCTGGCTGTGCTGATCACTCATGATTGAGCTCCTTTCCGGTCCTGCGGTTGGCTGACATGTTCCTGAAGAATCCGGCGATGAATCCGCCCAGCCCCCGCCATAGGTGGCCGTTGGGGATGCGGACGATGGCCTCGACCATGGCCGTGTCAATCAGCCCGTTGGTCATCTTGGCCATGGCCCTGGGAGGCATGTTGAGCAGGAAGAGGGTGTTCAAATCGGGATTGCCGGTCTTGGCTTCGTGGCGACTCTCGCTCTTGGCCAGGAAGTTGGCCACGAACCTGGCCAGGGCGCTTCTTGAGTCCTTCCAGGATGAGAGCGGATCGTTGACGCCGAAGGTGCTGACGGCGCCCTGTCGGACCACCGGGTGACCGAAGAGGGCCGTTACGGCGGCATCATCGACTTCTTTGACTTGACCGGTCAGGTAGGCGCCCAGGGCAGGGTCGGGATTCTGCGGGTCGACGGTGCCCTGGACCGTCAGATGCCCGCTCAGCTTCATGTGGCGGGCATCGGAGCCAATCATGATGGTCCAGTCGCCGGACTCCACCTGCCAGGAGTTGCTAGCCGTATCGAAGTGTCGGAAGGTCATCTGGTCGAAGTCGATGCGGACCTGGGTTGATTGGCCGGCCTCCAGGCTGACCTTCTTAAAGCTTTTCAGTTCGCGAACCGGCCTGAGAACGCCACCCTTGGGCGCCTGGACGTAGAGCTGGGCAACGGTAGCTCCTTGCCTGTCCGAATCGTTGGTCAGGGTGAAGGTGACTCCCTTGTCGTCCACGGACAGATCGGCGTAGGCGAAGTGTGCGTAAGACAGGCCGTAGCCGAAGGGGAAGCGTTCCTCCACGTCGGCGGTCAGGTAGTAGCGATAGCCGACGAAGGGACCCTCTCGGTAGATGGATTCGTGCGCGGGGTCGGGGTACCAGTCGGCGCTGGGGCAGTCGGCATAGGACTTGGGCCAGGTTTCCGCCAGGTGGCCGGATGGGTTAACCCGGCCGGTCAGGATGTTCAGGGTGGCTGAGGCTCCAGCCTGCCCGGACAGCCCTATATAGAGAACGGCATCGCACTGGTCAATCCAGTCGGTGGTGACGGGGGAGCCCGCCACCAGGACGACCACCAGGGGCTTGTCCGTCGCACCAAGGGCTTTGATCAGATCGACCTGGTTGCTGGGAATGTCCATATGGGAGCGGTCCAGGCCCTCGGATTCGCTGCGTTCATCCAGGCCCACGCAGGCGACAACCACGTCAGCCTGGCCAGCGGCAGCTACGGCCTGGTCGATTAAAGACTGGTTCTTCTCACCATGGCGTTCGTAGCCCTGGCTGTAGGAGGCCAGCTCAAGGCCGTCGCCGTTGCCCTGTCTGAGCAGGCTCAGCATGCTTTCCTGCTTGGCTGCGTTGACCTTTGAGGACCCAGATCCCTGGAACCTTGGGGTCTCGGCCATATCCCCGACCAGGGCGACCCGAGTGCCGGCGGCCAGTGGCAGGCATCCTTCCCGGTTGACTAGAAGGACGGAGGATCCTTCGGCGATGCTCCGTGCCACCTGATGGTGGTCCCGTATCTGATCCGCGGTCAGGTTCCCATCAGGGTCCATGTCAGAGTGGTAGGTCAGCTTGGCCAGTCGCGCCACCTCTTCGGACCGGGCGTTCAGGTCGGCTTCGTTCAGGCGACCCTCCTGTACGGCCTTGGCAACCTGTCGTACGGAGTCATATCCGGCCTGGGGCATCTCCAGTGAGGAGCCATTGGCGGCTGCGGCGACCGCACTGTTGGAGCCGCCCCAATCCGAGACCACCATCCCGTGGAAGCCCCACTCCTTGCGCAGGATGTCCTTGAGCAGGTGGGGGTTCTCATTGGCATAGGTGCCGTTAACCATGTTATATGAGGTCATGATGGCCCAGGGATGGGCCTGGCGCACGGCGATCTCGAATCCGGTCAGGTAGAGTTCGCGCATGGTACGCTCGTCCACCACGGAATCGGATGCCTGGCGGCGCAGCTCCTGGCTGTTCATGGCGAAGTGCTTGGGGGTGGCGGCCACGCCCTGGGACTGGATGCCTTCAATCAGGCCTGCAGCCATGCGACCTGCCACCTGGGGGTCTTCGGAATAGTATTCAAAGTTCCTGCCGCACAGGGGGTTGCGCTTGATGTTCATGCCCGGGCCCAGGACCATGTTGACGCCCAGGCTTCTGGCCTCGCTACCCAGCGCCTGGCCCATGGTCTTGGCCAGCTCCGGGTCCCATGAGCAGGCCACGGTGCCGGCTGTGGGGAAGCAGGTGGCGGGCTTGGATTTGCCCATGCCTAGGTTGTCCCCTGATCCGGTCTGGCGGCGCAGGCCATGCGGCCCGTCGCTCAGGACCATGCTCGGGATACCCGCCCTCTTCAAGGCACGGGTTGCCCAGGTGGATTTTCCGGAGAGCAGCGATGCCCGTTCCAGAACTGTCAAATCCTTGACTTCCATAGTGTTCCCTCTCTATGACGGGGGTTGATCCTGCGGCGGGAACCCTCGTTGCTTCCACGATTGGCCTCGGATTGGTACTGAATTTCATTATTCCCCGACTGCCGAGGCCTGCTCGAGCGGGTTGCATAACCTGTTGTTTTCCTGGCATGAATGCCGCCTGGATGTCAACGGGTGTGTCAATCCGCTCCCCAGCGGACGGTGCATAGGTCCGTCTGCCGAGGAGCAAATCAATAGAGATGGCGGATCAGGCCGTCGGCCCTTGGTCAGAGCTGTTTTCGGATGGCGTGGACTCCATGCTGGCCGGATCCTGAGCGCGGGTCTGCCGGGCGTCGTCTGCCAGATCGCTCAGGGTGCCCACGTTGACAGCGCTGCGCCGTGCCTTGAACCTTCTGAAGGCCAGGTACTCCAGGGCCAGGAAGATTAGGGCCAGCACAACCAGTGCCACATAGAGGGCAATCTGCCAGGCCGGGGTCTGCACCTTGGGGTCACCGTTGGCGTACTTGTATCCGTGCACGACTGTGTAGAGGATGTTATGGCTGGCCTGGCGCATGGCCTTGACCGAAGTGGCGCTCTTGTCCTTGACGTGGTTGGTCACGTCTGTGGTAGCCAGCATGGCATCGTTCCCGTTGCGGATCAGTTGATCGGCGTTCTGATAACCATAGACGCCGAAGTAGTCGGTCAGCACCATTCCGCGGAATCCCCATTCGCCGCGTAGCACATCCTTCATCAACGGTGCATAGGCTCCGGCATAGGTGGTTCCGATGTAGTTGAGTGAGCTCATTGCAGCCTGAGCGCCGCCTTTAACCACAGCCGTTTGGAAGGGCTTCAGGTAGATTTCACGAATGGTTTGTTCATTGATCCAGGTAGCTAGCATGTTGAGGCGGTTGGTCTCCTGCTCGTTTAGAGCGAAGTGCTTCATGAAGGAATAGACACCCTTGGATTTGGCTCCTGCGACCTCGTTGGAACCTAAGACAGCGTTGATTTGCGGGTCTTCTGAGAAATATTCGAAATTTCTGCCGGCAAAAGCGCTGCGATGGATGTTGAAAGCGGGTGCATACCAGCCGGAAACATCCATGTCATGGGCCATAGTGCCAATCATCTTGCCATATTCAGATGCCAGATCTGGATTCCAGGTACAGGCCATGGAAGTTGAAGATGGGAAGCCAAGAGAGCCGACCTTAGTGAAGTTGTTGTTCAGCGCAGCAGGTCCGTCGGCATCAGTTAGCTCGATCTTGCCGATGCCTTTGACTGGTTGTGTCCCATACCCGCTCATAGCGATCAGGTTATCCATGTCCTTGACGCTGAGCTGGTCCAACAGCTTTTCCCACATGGGGTCGTCATAGGACTTGTTGCGCAGCTGATAAAGCCTGATGCCATTGCGGGCTCCCATTGTGGGCATTGCGTCATCGGCCTTATCTAGCTTCTTGGGATGATAGTTGTCATTATTCAGGAACCTGGCCTTTGCTTGCTCAGGCATGTCTGTGCTCTTCGGCGCTGCTGTGGCTTCTACATAATTGGCAAAATGACCAGCGCGCGACAGGTAAATCACGTTGCCTTTCAAGTCGCCGAAATGATTAGTTGCCGCGACCTTATCGACTGAACGTGGATTACTCTGGTTGTAGATGACGGATTTATTGATTGTGATAGCGTCCGACATAATTGGCCGGTGGGAATCAGAACGTATCGAGATTTCGTAGTTCCCCTGATCAAGTACGTAGGCTCTCTCCTGGTTGGCATCATAAGAGGCCATATCCTCATCATTGAAGGAGATAGGAATGGTCTGACTCTCTCCAGGCTTTAGGACCTTGGTCTTTTTGAAAGAGATCAGGTTTGCGCTGGCTTTCTCGATGCCGCCATCGGTGTATGGCGGATCGAAGTAGACTTCGACTGCGTCACGGCCGCTCGTCGCACCTTCGTTGGTTACTGTCACATCGAAAGAGATTTTCCCATTGTCATGTTTGATGGGGCTCATATGCTGAGTGAAGCTTGTGTACGACAAGCCATATCCGAAGGGGTACTGGACCATCTGGTCGTAGTTGATCAGGCCCTCTTTGGCGGCTGTTTCCCAGAACCTGTACCCGACATAGATGCCCTCGTTGTAGTTGACGAAAGTGGGAGTAACGGTCTGCGGTTTGCCAGTGAACCCGGTGTAGGTAGCCTGGTGGTCATCCATGTTGGTATATGTGAATGAACCGAAATTATGATAAGTCGGTGTTGCGCTTAGATCACGCACGAAAGTGTCTGAAGTTCTTCCCGAAGGGTTGGTTGTGCCCTTGATTACTTCACCCAAAGCGGTGAATCCAGCTTGCCCTGGGGGTGGGCACCAGAGGACGGACTTGATCTGGGGATATTGACCCACAAAGTTCAGGTTGAACGCATTAGCGCCGTTGTAGACCAGAACGACTTTGTTAAAAGTGCCGGTAACCTTGGCGATCATGTCCTGCTCGGGTTTGGACAACTCCAAGAAGCTCTGACCATTTTTGAAATCTGGTGCAGATTTATCGTTGTCATGGTAAGTGATGCCCTTGGCTTTCATGTTGATCGGAAGATCGGCACCTTCCCCACCGACTCTGCCAATGACCACGATGGCAGTATCAGAGAAGTGCGCTGCATCGTCTATGAGCTTCTTGGTGTATTTTGTAGCGTCTGGTTCCGGCAGTGTCCAATCTTGGGCGAACATGCCTACGGTTGGTCGGTCGGCACGGTAGTGCCTGTAGAAGTCGGACAGTTCGGTGTTAGTCTTCAAGCCTGACTGATGAAGACCGTCAAGCAGGCTGGTGGTGGGATTATCAGCCGACATGGATCCTGAGCCTGTGCCGCCGTAGACGGGGTTGGTCGAGGCCCAGCCGAAGACGTTGACCTTCTGTTCTTCTAGAGGTAACGCATGATCGGTGTTCTGCAGCAGGGTGATTGACTCACGTTGGATATTCTTGGCCAAATTCCTGGCTGCGGTCACCGTCGCGGGCTGGAGCTCATGTTTGCTGGTGGACTTGGTGATCAGGTTGGATAAGGGTCCCAGAAGCATGGTCGCCAGAGCTACGACGACGGCCACAAAGGTTACCAGCCAGGACTGGGAGTGGATCATCTTCCGGTTGGCTACGTTTTTGACGGTGTGCTTGTTCACCGTGATTGTAATCAGCAGTGCCAGTATCAGAAAGACGCCCATGACCGTCAACTGCGGGATCAGCGACTTGAGTACGGCGACCACATCGCTCAGATTAATATTGAGCATGTTCGCTACTTTCCTCTATTCTCTGCCGAAGCTTCACCCGGTCTCGACTATGGACCGGTCACGAAGTAGACGGAGCATTTGAACTGTGATCCGTCTCCAGGGTGGGCGAGCGACCTTCAGCTGCATCGACACGCCTTTATGCCACGGTTTCAGTTAAACATTTATGACCTGTTTCTGTGGCTGCACATGCGCGAATTGCCGAATTTGCCGCATAACTTGAATCGATTTATGACCTGTATCGGCGTATGTGGTGAAGACCTTTCCTTGTTTGGTTCGGCTTGGCAGGGCACGTGTGAAGCAGTTTTCTTTTGCAGCGAACGACCAAACTGCCGGGACGGAGTCGTCCTGGACTGCGATGATGACGGACAACTCTTAAAGAAACGGGTTCTACCGCAATTGAATGTTCCCGGTTCTATACCTCTGGGGAGGGGGTGCCAGTGCGGTCATAAGGCAAGATATACAAGATATAAAGGTACAGATACAAATGCGGATAAAATAACTCTATGACTAGTCGTGCCGACATGGTTCCCAGCCGTTCTCGCCTATATAGGACGCAAATCAATGGCACGCGTTTGGTTTTCTCAATGAATCCAGCCCCTCGCCGTGCCCCTATTATCCTTTACCTCCATGGTGGTCCGGGCGATGCCTGCATTCCGCTGACCATGCGCTACAACGCGGCCTTGGAGCGTGATTTCCGCTTCATCAACCTGGATCAGCGAGGCAGCGGACTGTCCTACCATCCTTTCGCGCCTGACGAGGTGGTGACCATTGATTCGATGGTCGAAGATATTCACCAGTTCGTGCTAGAGCTTCTTCGAACCTACCGACAGGATTCCCTTATCCTCGTCGGCCATTCCTGGGGCAGCGTCCTAGGGCTGGAGATGGTGAAGCGGTATCCCTCTCTTATTCGCTGCTATATCGGCCTTGGACAGGTTGTCAGCATGCGCGCCGCTCTTCGGCTCAGACGGCATTGGGGGCAACAGAATTTGGGTCCCCGGCTCGGTTCGGTCGTCAGCAGGGAGAGCGGAGCTGCTGACATGGTGCTGATGATCAATGAGCTGCTGTCTCGTGGAGGGGCTGCCATGCTGTTCGAGTCCCTGGGGCGGATCATGACCTACCTGCGCTCGCCTTACTACAACTGGTCACGTCTGCTCAACCACACCAAGGGGGTGGCTCAATCTCGCGCTCGATTGGACGCAGAGCTGGAGCAGGTCGATTTCAGCGGGCAGACCTCCTTCGGGGCGCCGGTATATTTCATCAGTGGCAAGTATGACCGTCATCTGCCGGGCAGTCTGGTTGAGCGGTTTGCAGATGGGTTAAAGAGCCCGCATCGGTTTATCCGCTTTAACCGGTCCGGGCACTGCCCACAATGGGATGAGCCAGAACGCTTCGCGGCAACGGTTAAAGCCATCTGCCTGTAGCGCATGATTAATGAAGGAACAGCTACCTCACCATTCGGGCTCATCCGCATGGTGGAAATACATCCTGCAAGGTACTAAATCTACTAATATAAGTAATTGAAGATATTGGTTTGAGCCTCGCTGAAGAGTGTGCGGGGTTCCTGGATAGACGAAGGTCGATGAAACGGGGTCTATGTCGATGAAAATCGACACGCCGTAGAATCCCCGGAATCATTGGGATCCTCCGATATCTTTCTATGCCAATTTGCGGGACGACCTAAGTTCGTGTAAGTTTACTTCTTGCTGCCCGGCAGTGATGAGAACTCTTCGGAGGGCTTGGAACTGTTGGTGTGGTGGTGGTTTGAGAACTCAAGAGCGTGTTTGTGCTACTTATAGCTTTTTGATTGCCAGTCCGATGCCCGCCCGGCTGTTGTCGGGTACGTGGGAGCGTTGTGAGGGGTGTCGGGGTTTTTCGTGGGTTGGTTTCCTCCTTATGGAAGCTGGCCCGTCAATTATTGATGTGGGCTGTTTCGGCCTTCTTCATGGTTTTTTGTGGAGGGTTTGATTCTGGCTCAGGATGAACGCTGGCGGCGTGCTTAACACATGCAAGTCGAACGGGATCCGCCAAGCTTGCTTGGTGGTGAGAGTGGCGAACGGGTGAGTAATGCGTGACCAACCTGCCCCATGCTTCGGAATAGCTCCTGGAAACGGGTGGTAATGCCGGATGCTCCGCATCATCGCATGATGGTGTGGGAAAGGGTTTACCGGCATGGGATGGGGTCGCGTCCTATCAGCTTGTTGGCGGGGTGATGGCCTGCCAAGGCTTCGACGGGTAGCCGGCCTGAGAGGGCGACCGGCCACATTGGGACTGAGATACGGCCCAGACTCCTACGGGAGGCAGCAGTGGGGAATATTGCACAATGGGCGCAAGCCTGATGCAGCGACGCCGCGTGCGGGATGACGGCCTTCGGGTTGTAAACCGCTTTTGATTGGGAGCAAGCGAGAGTGAGTGTACCTTTCGAATAAGCACCGGCTAACTACGTGCCAGCAGCCGCGGTAATACGTAGGGTGCAAGCGTTATCCGGATTTATTGGGCGTAAAGAGCTCGTAGGCGGTTCGTCGCGTCTGGTGTGAAAGTCCATCGCTTAACGGTGGATCGGCGCCGGGTACGGGCGGACTGGAGTGCGGTAGGGGAGACTGGAATTCCCGGTGTAACGGTGGAATGTGTAGATATCGGGAAGAACACCGATGGCGAAGGCAGGTCTCTGGGCCGTCACTGACGCTGAGGAGCGAAAGCGTGGGGAGCGAACAGGATTAGATACCCTGGTAGTCCACGCCGTAAACGGTGGATGCTGGATGTGGGGCCCGTTCCACGGGTTCCGTGTCGGAGCTAACGCGTTAAGCATCCCGCCTGGGGAGTACGGCCGCAAGGCTAAAACTCAAAGAAATTGACGGGGGCCCGCACAAGCGGCGGAGCATGCGGATTAATTCGATGCAACGCGAAGAACCTTACCTGGGCTTGACATGTGCCGGACGGCCGCGGAGACGCGGCTTCCCTTCGGGGCCGGTTCACAGGTGGTGCATGGTCGTCGTCAGCTCGTGTCGTGAGATGTTGGGTCAAGTCCCGCAACGAGCGCAACCCTCGCCTCGTGTTGCCAGCGGGTCATGCCGGGAACTCACGGGGGACCGCCGGGGTTAACCCGGAGGAAGGTGGGGATGACGTCAGATCATCATGCCCCTTACGTCCAGGGCTTCACGCATGCTACAATGGCCGGTACAACGGGATGCGACATGGTGACATGGAGCGGATCCCTGAAAACCGGTCTCAGTTCGGATCGGAGCCTGCAACCCGGCTCCGTGAAGGCGGAGTCGCTAGTAATCGCGGATCAGCAACGCCGCGGTGAATGCGTTCCCGGGCCTTGTACACACCGCCCGTCAAGTCATGAAAGTGGGCAGCACCCGAAGCCGGTGGCCCAACCCGCAAGGGGGGGAGCCGTCTAAGGTGAGGTCCGCGATTGGGACTAAGTCGTAACAAGGTAGCCGTACCGGAAGGTGCGGCTGGATCACCTCCTTTCTACGGAGATTATGGAAATCCCCTGCGCGGTCTGCGTGGGGGTCGTGCCTGCGGGCCGGCCGGCTGGCCGGTTGGCGTGGGTGTGCTGGCGTGGAACGGTCTTGAGGCTGTGGCATGGATGCGCTGTTGGGTTCCCGGACCGCCACCCTTGTGGGTGGTGTTCCCGTCGCCCGTCGGGTCCTGCGTGGGGTTTTCCCTGTGGCGGGTGCCGGCGGCGCGCTGGTGGCTTGAGAACTGGATAGTGGACGCGAGCGGATGGCTGGCCTGGTGCCGGCTGTCTGCTGTATTGTTTCGTCCGGGCCCATGTGAGTGGGTTCGGGTCGATCGTTTTGTGATCGTTTAGTGTGATGATTTGTCGTCTGGCAGTTCGCAGTTGTTGTTGTCGTGGCATGGCCTGTGGTCGTGTTGTCGGCAAGGGCGCATGGTGGATGCCTTGGCAGACAGGACCGATGAAGGACGCGTGGGGCCGCGATAGGCCTCGGGGAGCCGCCGACAGGGCTTTGATCCGAGGGTGTCCGAATGGGGTAACCCGCCGGCCGTGATGGGCCGGCACCGCATTCGTGCGGGGGGTACGCAGGGAAGTGAAACATCTCAGTACCTGCAGGAAAGGATATTCCGTGAGTAGTGGCGAGCGAAAGCGGATGATGGCCAAACCGGTGCCGTGTGAGACCCGTCGGGGGTTGCGGCATGGGTGTTGTGGGACTTGGCGTCCGGGCTCCGACGGGCCCGGCGGCAGTGATAAAGCGGCGTGTGAGGCGAACGGGATTGAATTCCCGGCCGTAGAGGGTGATGGCCCCGTAGCCGAAGGCGCGCCGCCTGCCGGTTCTTGTTCCCAAGTAGCGCGGGACTCGTGGAATCCCGTGTGAATCGGCCCCGACCGTGGGGTAAGCCTGAATATTCCTGTCTGACCGATAGCGTACGAGTACCGTGAGGGAAAGGTGAAAAGCACCCCGGGAGGGGAGTGAAAGAGT
Source organism: Bifidobacterium sp. POST2/T3 (B1) (assembly GCF_058197115.1). Classification (NCBI taxonomy): domain Bacteria; kingdom Bacillati; phylum Actinomycetota; class Actinomycetes; order Bifidobacteriales; family Bifidobacteriaceae; genus Bifidobacterium; species Bifidobacterium sp. POST2/T3 (B1). The sequence continues at coordinate 2,510 of NZ_JBVPQK010000007.1, read as the reverse complement.
TTCTGAAACCGTGTGCCTACAATCCGTCGGAGCCTTTCGGGGTGACGGCGTGCCTATCGAAAAATGAGTCTGCGAGTCAGTGGTGCGTGGCGAGGCTAACCCGTGTGGGGCAGCCGTAGCGAAAGCGAGTCCGATAAGGGCGTTTCCAGTCGCGTGTCCTGGACCCGAAGCGGGATGATCTAGCCCTGGGCAGGTTGAAGCGCGGGTAAGACCGCGTGGAGGACCGAACGGACCTGGGTTGAAAACCGGGCCGATGACCTGGGGCTAGGGGTGAAAGGCCAATCAAATTCCGTGATAGCTGGTTCTCTCCGAAATGCATTTCGGTGCAGCGTCGCGTGAGTGCCTCCATGGGGTAGAGCTACTGGATGCTTGAGGGCCCGTATCGGGTACCGACAGCAGCCAAACTCCGAATACGTGTGAGGTGTATCGCGGCAGTGAGTCGGCGGGGGATAAGCTCCGTCGTCGAGAGGGAGACAGCCCAGATCGTCGTCTAAGGTCCCTAAGCGCGTGCTAAGTGGGAAAGGATGTGGAGTCGCATAGACAGCCAGGAGGTTGGCTCAGAAGCAGCCATCCTTGAAAGAGTGCGTAACAGCTCACTGGTCTAGTGGTTCCGCGCCGATAATGTAGCGGGGCTCAAGCACGCCACCGAAGACGCGGCAGCGCAGTTTGCTGTGCTGGGTAGGAGAGCGTTCCGCGTGGGGTGAAGCGGCGGCGTGAGCCGGCCGTGGACCGCGTGGAAGTGAGAATGCAGACATGAGTAGCGAGAGGCGGGTGAGAATCCCGTCCGCTGGATGACCAAGGGTTCCGGGGCCACGTTCGTCGTCCCCGGGTGAGTCGGGTCCTAAGGCGAGGCCGACAGGCGTAGTCGAATGGATGAAGGAGTCGATATTCTCCTACCGGCGTCAAGCCGTCCAATCCAAGACGTGGAAGCGTGCCCTTACCTGTGTCGGGTGGCGGTCTTCGGACCGTCCGATGGCATGGGACCGGCGTGTGGATGCGTGGCGGGTAGCGCGGGAGTGACACGGAACGGGAGCCGGGCCGCGGTGGTGGTTGTCCGTGGTCAAGCATGCGGCGCGTCGGGCAGGCAAATCCGTCCGGCATGAGCGCGAGGTGTGATGATGGGGGGTCTTGTGCCCCGAATCCGGTGTGCCGTTCCGTCGAGAAAAGCTTCGGCGTGAGGAGTGGCGCCGCCCGTACCCCAAACCGACACTGGTGGTCAGGTAGAGTATACCAAAGCGATCGAGCGAATCCTGGTCAAGGAACTCGGCAAATCACTCCCGTGCCTTCGGTATAAGGGAGGCCCCTGCCGGTGAGGCGCTTCACGCGCGGAGCCGGCGGGGGCGGCACAGACCAGGGGGTAGCGACTGTTTACCAAAAACACAGGTGCATGCGAAGACGTAAGTCGCTGTATATGCACTGACGCCTGCCCGGTGCCGGAAGGTTAAGAGGATCCGTCATCCCTCTTCGGAGGGGGCAGCGGTGAATTCAAGCCCCGGTAAACGGCGGTGGTAACTATAACCATCCTAAGGTAGCGAAATTCCTTGTCGGGTAAGTTCCGACCTGCACGAATGGCGTAACGACTTCCCCACTGTCTCGACCAGGAGCTCGGCGAAATTGCAGTACGAGTAAAGATGCTCGTTAAGCGCAGAAGGACGAAAAGACCCCGGGACCTTTACTATACCTTGGTATTGGCGTTAGGTGCGGACTGTGTAGCATAGGCGGGAGGCTTCGAAGCGGGTGCGCCAGCATCCGTGGAGCCGGAATGTGAAATACCGCTCTGTCCTCATCTGGCCTCTAACCTCGGCCGGTCATCCCGGCCAGGGACAGTGCCTGGCGGGTAGTTTAACTGGGGCGGTTGCCTCCCAAAGAGTAACGGAGGCGCCCAAGGGTTCCCTCAGCCCGGTTGGCAATCGGGTGTTGAGTGCAATCGCACAAGGGAGCTTGACTGCGAGACCGACGGGTCGAGCAGGGACGAAAGTCGGAGATAGTGATCCGGTGCCGGCGTACGGACGCGGCATCGCTCAACGGATAAAAGGTACCCCGGGGATAACAGGCTGATCATCCCCAAGAGTCCATATCGACGGGATGGTTTGGCACCTCGATGTCGGCTCGTCGCATCCTGGGGCTGGAGCAGGTCCCAAGGGTTCGGCCGTTCGCCGATTAAAGCGGCACGCGAGCTGGGTTCAGAACGTCGTGAGACAGTTTGGTCTCTATCCTCTGCGCTCGTTGGAATCTTGAGGAGCCCTGCCCATAGTACGAGAGGACCTGGGTGGACGAACCTCTGGTATGCCGGTTGTCGCGCCAGCGGCACGGCCGGTTGGCTACGTTCGGATGGGATAACCGCTGAAAGCATCTAAGCGGGAAGCCCCCTCCAAGATAAGGATTCCATGAAGCCTTGCGGCTTCTGAAGACCCCATGCAGAACACATGGTCGATAGACCGGACGTGGACACCCCGCAAGGGGCGGAGCCGACCGGCACTAATGGTCGAAGACAACACAACACCCACCCC
>NZ_JBVPQK010000006.1:0-27661 GCF_058197115.1 Bifidobacterium sp. POST2/T3 (B1) | reverse complement strand
CCCCGGATCAGGTCCAGCAGGCTCTTGTGCTGGCTCTTGGTCTTCTCGTCGCTTGCATCCTGGGCCTGACGGAAGGCAGGGGTGTCCTGAACCTTGGCCCTGAAGTAGACCGCGATGGCAGCCAGCGGCAAGGCGATGATGAAGGGGATGCGCCAGCCCCAGGCCAGCATGGCTTCCGGGGAGATGGAGAACTCCAGGAGGGAGACCAAGGCTGCTCCGAAGGCGTAGCCCAGGTAGGATCCCACGTCCAGCAGGGAGGCGAAGAAGCCACGATGCCGGTCAGGGGAATATTCGGTGACCATAGTCGAGGCGCCTGCGTACTCGCCGCCTGTGGAGAAGCCCTGGACCAGCTTGAGCAGGATAAGCAGAATAGGTGCCAGCGGACCGACGGCAGCATAGCTGGGCAGAAGGCCGATCAGCAGGGTGGCTGCGGACATGCTAAGCAGGGTGAAGGCCAGAATGCGCTGGCGGCCGACCTTGTCGCCCAGCTGGCCTAGGACCACGCCGCCCAGCGGGCGGGCAACGAAAGTGACGGCGAAAACACCAAGAGAGAAGAGCCGCTGCACGGCATCGGATGCGTCGGACAGGAAGACGCGGCCGATGGTTACCGCCAGGTAGCCGTAGACCCCCACGTCATACCATTCCATGAAGTTGCCGACCACGGTGCCGGCAATGGCCCGCTTGAGTGTGGACCTGTCCACTACGTTGATGTCGGTCAGATGCAGGCGCTCGCTCCAGCCCCGATGCGGTCTGGGATTCTGCTTGCGGGCCTTGCGTTTTGCTGCGGCCTGCTGCTTCTTCAGTTGTTTCTGGGTTTGTTTCTCGCTGAGACCGTCATGCTTGGTCGAATTTGTTTCGTCTTCTACCATTATTCCTTCTCCGGCCATGGGGCCGTTGTACTACTCCGAGGTTTGTCTTCTGCCGCAGCGGTCTCCTCTCGAACGCTTTACAAAAACGTCATAAATGTACATTTTACCACAAGGCCATTTTTCTCCCAGTTCATCCCTTGCAGCTAATCCGCGAACGGTTGTGAGGCATGGCACCAAACGATGAGGAGCAACGGCTGGATGCTGACTCATCGACTTTTATACCTTGGGTTGGTTGGCTCTCTAATGACAGCAACAGAGCGCTGCGTAATCCAGCCGAAGAGGTATTCATCGCCGATGTTGTCGGGAAGGAGATATGCAATCGTTGGTCGGAGTGATGATGTCTGGCGGTTGCCTGGATAGGTCATTCTCCATCCCAGGGTGGGAGGATGCGTGAGGGCCTTGGCCCGCTGATCCGATTGGTGATGGCCCTGGCTCCGGCCTTGATAAGAGGTACATACTGCTCCAGACGCTGCTCGTCGGAGCCCACTACGATGCTTATAGCTGCTATGACAGCCCCGGTATGGCCGAAGATGGGGGCGGCTACTGAGTGAACCGATGCCTTGGGCGTTTTCAGAAGGGCCACTTGATGCTGACGTATTATCTCCAGGTCACGGCGGACCGTTTTGGATGAAGGTCGTGGTGTCTGCCATGTGGGCCAAATGAACCGTTCCTGATCCAGAATCTCGTTGATTGTATCAGGGTCGGCATAAGCCAGGAGGACCCTGCCGACGGCGGTGGGAACCACAGGCAGGCGGTCACCGATATGGTAGTAGACCGGAATCCGATGCCTACCCTCTCGCCTGTCCAGGACCACCATCTCCTGGCCGTCTAGGACCCCCAGCTGGATGTGCTCCTCGGTCATTCTTGACAGCTTGTCCAGAACCGGGGAGGCTGCCTCGCGTATGTAGAGCATAGGCTGGGCGTATTGGGCGATCTCCATTAGCAAGGGGCCGATGGAATAGGAGCCTGACCGGTCCCTGCTCAGAGCCTGGTGAGCGGTGAGTTCCTTTAATAATCTGCTGGTAGTGCTGGCAGGCAGTCCAGTCCGATGCATGATCTGGGTCAGCGTCAGCGAGGGCTGGTCCGAAGTGAAGCAACTCAATATGGCGAAGGCACGGTCAAGCACGCCGCTGCGTGCAGCTCTGCTGGAATCGTGAGTTGCTGCCATAGCTCTGATCTGCTCCCATATCCTTTACAGGCAACCATAAGAAGGCCCATTGGGTCAAACCATGCCTTTTCCACTGGATGGGAATCGACTTCGTGCTCCTTTGATGGGACGAATAGAAACGGATATGTACCCGGGTTGGATCAGATCCAGGGAGCTGGCGCCAGGAAGCGACGATGCAGAGCAGCGGTGGTGACCGGATCCGGATGTTCCTGCTAGAGGACGTGCGCCCGGGAAAGAAGTAAACGAGTTTTACAGTCCAAAGGAGGACTTGACATGAGTGAACCAGGCAGGAAGCCGGATCATGATCCAGGGTATCTACCTTCTGAGTATCCCGACCCGCGCAAGACCATCGCTTTAGTCCTGATTGCCGCAGTTGGTCTCTACATCATGTGCATGAGTCTGGGTACGGCGCTCTCCCTACGAGTAGCTTCAGTCATGCCGGACCAGAAAGATACGGTCTACAGCCGTATGACTTCGGTAGGTTCTCTGCTCATGCTCTTCTTTATTCCCTTGGTCGGAGGTCTCTCAGACAGGACGACAAGCAGATTCGGTCGCCGTCGGCCTTGGATTGTAGGTTGCCTCCTGGTCTGTCTTGCGGCGGCTGCAGTCGTGGGCCTTTCCACCAACGTCTGGATCATGGGGGTTGCCTATGTGATCGCTATTGTTTTCATGCAGGCCGGGTTCAACGCTTACTCGGTCATCGCCGTGGAGGGAGTACCGGAGAATAGACGAGGAACAGTCATGGGGCTGATGGGACTCTTTGGGGCCCTTTCGTTTTCGGCAGGCACCTACCTCACGGGTGCCTTGGTGGGCAATGGCCTTCTGCTCATGACAGTGCCTATATTGCTTGGTTTGCTCACCTCGATTCCTCTGCTTCTCCTATACCGTGACCCGGTTAAGAAGCGTAGCCAGGTGCCACCGCTCAGCCTGAAAAAACTCTTTGGCGGTTTCTTCGTCAATCCCCGCAAACATCCCAACTTCGGATGGACCTGGTTGGCGCGTTTCCTCGTCGGTCTGGCCATGGCTTCAATGCAGACCTACTTCGTCTACTACCTGATCTCCGGTCTGCGTATCCCCCTCAACCAAGTGGGGAGCAAGGCCGGACTGCTCACGCTGTGTTCGGCCCCAATATCGGTCATTTTCTTCTCGTGTTCCGGATTTCTGACCGATCGTCTGGGCCGGAAGAAGCCCTTTGTCGTTCTGGCCGCCATCATAATGGCTGGTGCCCTCTGCTTGGGCGGGACATCCCATAGCTTCACCCAGTTCCTGATTGCTTGGGAGATCTTCTGCGTGGGGCAGGCCATGTATCTGACCGTGGATCTGGCCCTTTGCGCCGCCGTCCTGCCTGAGAGCAAGGATGCTGGCAAGGATATGGGCGTCTTCGCACTGGCTCTGAACGGGGCCAACGTTCTGGTGCCCGCCGTCGCCCCTATTGTCATCAACAGCGCCGGTGGGAACAATTACCCGCTGCTTTGGTTCATCGGTGCAGTGCTCAGTCTCTGCAGTGTAGTCATAATGCCCCTCATCAGGGGAATCAAATAGGAAGGGGGAAGGGTGCATGACCATGGCAGCAGTGACAGTCGGCAAGGTTGGTTTTGGGCAACACCCCGTTGCTGATCGGGTCATAGGATATGAGGATCGGAGGCCCTCTCTTTCGTGGAGGATTCTTTCAGCTCCTCACGGCTGGGAGCAGCATCGAGCTCAGGTTGAGATCGCCCAGGGTGGGCAGCCACCTCAGATTCACGACTTTGAAGGAGCGGATCAGATTTGCCTGCCTTGGCCTGGCACCCCTTTGAAGTCGCGTCAGTGCGCCCGTGTTCGAGTTCGGGTTGCAGGAGAAGACGGTAACTGGTCCTCCTGGTCCGACCCAACTCTGGTGGAGACCGGACTGCTCAGCAATGAGGACTGGCCGGGTTCACCGATTGAGCCTGATCCGGGTGTTGGCCGGGAAGATCCAGCGCCTATCATGGTGCGGTCTTTTACCGTGGGTCAGGGGTGTGATCTGGGTCGCCTGGATTTGACAGCGGGGGGTATTTTCATCCCCTATCTGGATGGATGCCGTATCGGTTGCGATGAGTTGACACCCGGTTGGACTGATTACAGAAAACGAATGAATGCTCTGACCTACGATCTGACACAGGTGCTTGCTCCGGGCCGGCACGAACTTGCAGTCATCTTGGGCAACGGGTGGTACCGTGGTCAACTCACCTGGACCTGCCGAACCGAAGTCTATGGGAAGAATCTGTGGCTTCTGGCCAATCTATTCTGGCGGGACCAGGATGGGGAGCACAGGCTTGCCACCGATCAGGATTGGACGTGGAGGTCTTCGCCCATTCTGGCGAATGACCTCTATGATGGGCAAACCCGGGACATGCGCATTCCGCTGCTCAACCAGGGGGGACAGACCCACCCGGTTCGGGCCTTGCCGATGCCGGCAGCGCGAATCAGACCACAGGAGGCGCCGCCCGCGCGGATTCTGGATCGCTTGCCTGGCCTGGAGATCATCACAACCCCATCCGGAGGAAAAATTGTGGATTTCGGCCAGAACGTGTCCGGCTGGGTCCGCATGCACGTCAGGCACGGGCAGCCTGGGCAGGAAGTGGTCCTCCGGCATGCCGAAGTTCTTGAAAAAGGCGAATTAGGCACTCGTCCTCTCCGCAACGCGAAGGCGACAGATCGTTTCATCCTCTCCGGAGGCGAGGAAGACCTGGAGCCCCTCTTCACCCAGCATGGTTTCCGTTATGTCCAGGTGGAGGGTGTGGAGGATTTTCGAGCTCAGGATCTGGAAGCCTGTCTGGTCTCAGCCGAGATGAAGCCTCTGGCAACTTTCAAGTCCTCGCGAGCCGAGCTGGATCGGCTTTTCCAGAACGCCCGCTGGTCCACTATGGACAACTTCATCGTGCTTCCCACTGATTGCCCCCAGCGTGATGAGCGCCTGGGCTGGACTGGCGATATTGCCATGTTCGCTCCAACGGCACTCGCCCTCTTCCGTGCCGGAGGATTTCTGGCATCTTGGTTGGAGGATATGGCTGACACCCAGGCTTCTGACGGGGGGATCCCCGTAGTAGTGCCAGACGTTTTGGACGGACCCAAACTGACTTGTGGCTGGGGGGATGCGGCTGTACTTGTCCCTTGGGCGATCTATCAGGCTACAGGGGATAAGGCGGTATTGCGTCGCTTCCTGCCCATGATGGACCGGTTCGTAGACGGTGTCGAAGTCCATTGCGGGGGCTCCCGTCTCTGGCGTGGAGGCTTTCAGTTTGGTGATTGGCTGGATCCGGATGCACCGCCAGACAATCCCGGGGGTTCCAAAGCCGACCCGGATGTAGTGGCCACTGCGTACTTTGCTCATTCGGCCCGTCTGGTGGCTCGGGCGCACCAGGCACTGGGAGAAGAGGACCAGGCTGATCACTACAGTCTGTTGGCCGACCAGGTGGCTCGTGCCTTCCGCGAAGAATACGTGACTGCCAACGGTGCAATTATTTCTGACTGTGCCTCGGTCTACGCCATGGCGCTGGTTTGGGACCTTCTGGAGACCCCAGACCAGCGTCAGGGTGCGGGTGATCGCCTGGCTGACATCATTCGGGTCAGCGGTTTCCGTATTTCCACCGGCTTCCTCGGCACACCCCTGGTATGCCCGGCCCTGGTTAAAAGTGGGCATCCACGCCTGGCCATTCGTCTCCTTCTGCAGGACCGGTGCCCCAGCTGGCTCTATCCAGTCACAATGGGAGCCACCACCATTTGGGAGCGGTGGGATTCCATGCTGCCCGACGGTTCGATCAATCCTGGGGAGATGACTTCGTTCAACCACTACGCTCTGGGTGCCATTGTCCATTGGATGCTTGAGGGTCTGGCCGGCCTGCAGATGCGCGAACCAGGTTGGAGGAAGGTCTGCGTATCTCCAGTTGTCGATCCCGCCGTCGCCCATGTCGATATCAGTCAGGAGACGCCATACGGGCTTATTCGATTGAATTGGGCGATCTGCGGCCAAATATTCCATCTGGAGCTGGAGATTCCTGTCGGCGTCCAGGCCTGTGTAGCTCTGCCGGGAGCGAGGGAAGAGACTTGCCGACATGGCCGGTATGCCTGGGATATTCCATTAGACCAGGTCTGCGGGCCATCGAGTCCGATCCGAACTATTCGCGACCTGATTGATTCGACCGTGTCCATGGATCGGTTGACCGAGGCTCTGAAGTTATCCGGATCGCCGGTTTATGTAGGTGATCAGGCGGATGTGGCCTTTACCAAAGCGGCTAAGCCGTGGTTGGATGCGGATCTGGACCGTTTGCCCGATGTCGCCTCCCAGCAGGGGTACGTTCCGGGAGCAGACGAGATAGAGCGGGTCTGCAGGAGCTTTCTGGCTGGTCTGAAAAAACAAGATTTGCACACAAAGGAAAAGGAGTAATTACCATGACAGCAATCCTGCCTGATCATTTTCTGTGGGGGGCCTCTACGGCCGGCCATCAGGTGGACGGAGGTGACACCGCTGCCGATACCACCTTCCTGGAGAGCGTTTCTCCCTCGGTATTCAAGGAACCAGCCGGAGATGCCTGCAGGAGTTGGGAACGATGGGCCGACGATCTGGACTTGATTAAAGGGATGGGACTCAACTCCTACCGCTTCTCCGTCGAGTGGGCGCGGATTGAGCCCGAGGAGGGCAATGTCGACCAGGATGCCCTGGATCATTACGATCGTATGGTGGACGGGTGCCTGGAGCGCGGGATTGATCCTGCGATCACCCTCTGCCACTTCACGATTCCTAGCTGGTTCGCAGCCAAGGGAGGGTGGCTCAATCATGATGCTCCCGCCATGTTCGCCGATGAGTGCGTTCGTGTTCTGGACCGGATTGGGGACCGGGTGGCTTTGGCCGTCACATTCAATGAACCTGATTTGCCTAGGATTCTGGACAACGGGAGCTTGCCCCAGGAGGCGGTGGACCTTCAGCGCGCGTGCATCAACGCGGCCACTAAGAAGGCCGGTGTGAAACAGTACCGTTCAGGCAATGTGGTCATCCCTGAAGAGGTGACCCAGTTGGAGTTCGGCTTCATCCGCGCCCATCGTGCTGCCGTGCAGGCTGTGCGCTCGGTTCGTCCCGAACTGCCGGTGGGCCTCTCCCTGGCTGTAATCGACGAAAGTTATAGGACTGAGGAGGGTAAAAAGTTAGCCATGGCCAAGCGTCGGTCCTGCTATGGTCCTTGGGCTCAGGCCGTCCAGGGAGACGACTTCGTTGGCGTCCAGAACTATGAGCGTGAGATATTCGGCGACGATGGGCCCGTCCCAGCTCAGCCAGGCGAAGAGGTCAACGAGACCGGTACTGCCCTCCACCCCGAGTCGCTGGTCAATGCCGTCAATTACATCCATCATCTGACGGGCCTGCCTGTTGTTGTCACCGAGCATGGTGTTTCCACGCAGGATGATGAGCTGCGGTGCCGCTTCCTCAAAGCGTCCATACCGCCCTTGATTGAACTCGTCCGTGATGGTGTTCCGGTCCTCGGCTACTTCCACTGGTCGCTTCTGGACAACTATGAGTGGATCAGTGCCTTCGACGTTCACTTTGGCCTTTGCTCAGTGGACCGTGAGCACGGTACCTTCGATCGCACCCCCAAGAAGAGTGCCGGGGTTTACCGCGACATCGTGACCAACACTGTTATCTGAAACCAGGGTCCGACCGTACGACATGTTGTATGGCGGTTCGGAGATTTCTGATAAGTGACCCCAGCGGATTCCGTGAAAGGAGTTCGTTGGGGTCATTCGATTTTCGTCGGACTACAGTTCAGCGATCAATCGCTTGTCCTCTGGCCGACTGTCTGGATTGCCCTATTCCTGCCGTACCTTGTCAGGCCTTCAGGAAGTCAGGATCCGCAAAGGCGGGGTTGGGATAGGTGTAGAACCCTTCTCCCGAATCCTTGCCGGTCTTGCCCTCGTCCATCATCTTCTGGATCTTCTCCAGGAAGGGCTTGAAGTCAGGGTTGTCTCCCCGCTGTTCCTTGGTGATATTGAAGGCGGTCCGCAGTCCCACAACGTCAAAGATGGCAAAGGGTCCCATGGGTGCGCCTGTTGCGATCATCCAGGTCTTGTCCACTGTCTCCGGATCCGCTATGCCCTGACCCCAAAGGTAGGAGGCGGCTTCGAGCAGGGGGATGAGAAGGGTGTTCAGGACGTATCCAGGCTGTTCCTTCTTCAGGACGATGGGAACCATGCCGATCTCCTTGGCATAGTCCACGATTTCATTGAAGACCTTGGGGTCGGTCTGATCGGTACCCATAATCTCAGCCGTGTTGTACAGCCAAACCTGGTTGGCGAAGTGCATGTTCAGGAACTTGTCCGGCCTGCCCGTGTCGGCTGCGAAGGTGCTGGGCACGTAGGTGGAGGAGTTGCTGGTGAAGATGGCGTCCTTGGGAGCCATCTTGGCCAGGTTCTGATAAAGGTCATGCTTGATCGAGGGCTTCTCCGGGACTGCTTCAATGACAAGGTCAGCGTCTTTGACGGCCTCGGCCATGTCGGCGGTGAAGGACATGTTGTTCAGCCCGGCGTCGAATTGCTCATCAGTGGCATTGATGTCGTGCTTGTAGGAATCGCGCAGGTTCTTGACGCGCTCCTCGGCAGCCGCCACAGCCTGGTCGTTGATGTCGTAGATCGTTACCTTCTTACCCTTGAAGGCTGATTGATAGGCAATCTGGCTGCCAAGCACCCCGCCGCCGGCAACCGTGACATTATGAATGTTCGTCATAGAAACCTCTTTTCGTTGCAATGCATCCATCTTTGGATACTTATTCCATAATACCGGCAGTGCCTGGGATTATTCTGGGCGTTCCTATGTCGCTGAAAGGCTGGAATAACAGGAGGTATCACGGCTTATTCGTCCGTTTAATTAATTGTGTGGAACACTGAAAATTTTGTCGCTTCGCTCACATGAATGTTATACGGCAGCCGTCGTCGCAGTGGGGTCGAGGGCTACTGTATTACGCAATCGGCCACCTGCATTCCTCGGTATCCGCAAGAGGGAAAAGTCACCGGACATCAAAAAAGACAGTCAGAGAATCTGACAGAACTCGATGGTCTCCTGATTGGGGCCGATGATGTTGAAATAGCGGATTCCGCGCTGCCAGAAGGTGGGAATGGACTGGATGGAGTCCTCTCTGATCTTCAATCCCATCTCCAGGGCATGCTCGTAAGCGGCATCGATGTCTGGCGTATCCAGCGCCCAGTGGTTGATGGCCCCGGTACGCATGGGCGCAGGTTCGCCCTCCCAGGTTTCGATGGTCAAATGTCCCAGACGCAGGAAGGCGCAGCGGTTCTCCCCGTTGGGGTAGATGCCGACCAGCTCGAACCCGAGTTTGTTGGTGTAGAAGTCGATGGTCTCGTCCAGATCACGGGCGATCATGCCCGAGTGCTGCAGGTCCTTGGCATAGTCCGACATTGGTCTCATGATGGCCGCTCCTTTGGTACCTTGATGCGCGATGCTTCCTGATATCTACTCTAGGCGATGGCCGTTCTGGCAGACGTGGATGCGTTCTGCGGTGCAGACATACGGCGAGGTGATAAACATGAATACACGTGATTTACCGCTGGAGAAGCAGCGGAAAGCTGCCTCATAGAGCGTCGTCGGTACACTAAGCAATATAGTGCGTATATTCTGTGCTGGCAGTTCACGGGAGTACGCAAGGCAGAGGACACAAATAATAGGGGTGTGAACACTGTGCGGAGTGGGCAAGGACGGAAACGGTCCGTATCCATTGTGGATGTGGCACGCGTGGCCGGCGTTTCCCATCAAACAGTATCTCGAGTGTTGAATGACCCTGGATCTGTGCGCCCAAAAACGTTGCAAGCGGTCAGAGCTGCCATACGGAAAACTGGATATCACCGTAATGAGAATGCCAGGGCTCTGAAGAGCTCGGTTTCTAATGGAATCGGTGTCCTCGCTTCGGACTCGCAGCAGTTTGGGCCAGGTCAGCTCTTGTGGAATGTAGAAAAGGCTGCGGGTGAACAAGGGTATTTGGCAAAGATATCCCTGTTGAAAAACAACAATGACAATGATGTCCAACGAGCTGTCGGCAAGTTGCTTGAATATGACGTCTCGGCAATTATTGTGCTCTCAACAGAGACATGGATAGAGCCTGTCGTCAGAATGGTTGCTGACCTGCCCCTTGTCAGTATCGGGTCCTCCTGCGCCCAAGAAGGACAATTCTCCGTGGTCGATACTGATCAGCAACAGGGTGTGCGCACTTTGTTGGATCATCTGGTGGCTCAAGGGGCACGACGCATCGACCACCTTTCTGGTCCCCACGGATGGTATTCGTCTGAAGCCCGTTTAGAGGAGTGGATGCAGGCATCATCACGTTACGCACTGACAGCGGGCCGTGTTTATCGAGGTAATTGGAGCGAGGAGTCGGGCTATCGCGTTGGTCTTGATATGGCCGATGACCTGCCGGATGCCGTCTTCTCGGCAAATGATCAAATGGCCATAGGGCTTATCAGAGCATTTTGTGATCGTGGATTGCGTGTGCCCGATGATGTGATGGTGGCCGGTTTCGATGGTGTTCCTATGGGGGCTTATACGATTCCATCTCTAACCACCGTTCAGCAGGATTTTGATGCGCTCAGCAGTCGGGCGGTCTCATGTGCGATCGATATGATTCATGGAGCAAGCATCAAGAAATTACTGATGCAGCCTCGACTGATCATCCGGGAGTCGACTAGCAGATAACGTTCCGGCGTCTTCGCATGCGTTTGACAGTTAATGTGAACGTGCTTATTATGCAACTGCTACATAACATGCATGGCTGCTTGTAATTCAATGTTAACTTATTGCTATGCATTCTTTGCAGTTATTAAGTGAACGTTCACTTAAGAAAGGGAAGGCAATGAAGTCTCTCGACCATATACTGTTCGGCGCTGCGTATTATGACGAATATCAACCCAGCTCGAACCTTGATGCCGACATGCAACTCATGCGTAAAGCCCATATCAATGTGATCCGTGTGGGCGAAGGAAGCTGGTCACACTGGGAACCGGAAGACGGACAATTCTCACTGGATTGGCTGGAGCCAGTTCTCGATAAGGCTGCTGAGAACAATATTCAAGCGATTATTGGGGTGCCGACCTTTGCCATACCTCAATGGATGGTGCGTAAGTATCCAGAGATTGCCTTGAGCGATGACCATGGTCAGAAGGTTCCTTTCGGCTCGCGAGAGGAGCATAGCTATAGCCACCCTGTGTTTCGGTATTACGCAGCCAGGCTTATCGGCAAGATTGTGGATCGCTATGCCGGGCATCCATCAGTCATCGGCTGGCAATTACATAATGAACCTGGCTTACGGCTGAACTATTCCACAGATGCCTTTGAAGGTTTTAAAGATTATCTGCGTAAAGAATACGGTAGCGTGGAACATCTGAATAAGGCATGGGGGTTGACGTACTGGTCTCATGAGTTATCTACTTGGGATGACTTATGGAAGCCCGAAGGCAACTGCCAGCCACAATACGATATTGCCTGGCATCGTTATCAGGCGCTGCTCACCGATGATATGCTCGCCTGGCAAAGTCGCCTGATCCGTCAGCATTGTCGCTCCGATCAATTCATCACGGTGAATATGGCTTTGGGGCGTGAGGCTGTTGATGAGGCCAGGTCTTCCGAGCATTTGGATGTAGCAGGTTCAGATCCGTATTTCCATATGCAAGACGGCTTGCAATTGCCTGAACCGGATATGGCAGAAGATGCTTGGTATCCTTCTGGCCCCTGGACGATTGCCCAGATGGCCGATAGGACGTATTCGCTGAAATCCGCTCCTTTCTTTGTGCTGGAAACGGACGGCGGGCCCATCGGCGGCTCCGCAGACAACTTCCCTGGCTATAAGGGGCAATGGCGCCAAGCTGGTTGGCAATTCGTCTCGCGTGGAGCGGATCTCATCGAATACTGGCATTGGCAACAGCTGCATTATGGTACTGAGATGTATTGGGGAGGTATTCTCCCCCATGACCGCAAGCCGGGACGTGTTTATGCGGAGATATCTCAGCTTGGCGGAGAGCTGGCAGCTGCCGGCGATGCAGTGACGGACCTTAAGCCGGATGCTGATGTGGCCATCCTGTATTCAGTCGGGTCACGTTGGGGCCTGACGTTCGAACCATACACAGCGATAAATGGTGCAGGAGATGCTCACCGTGCACGCAATGCCGGATCGTATGATCATATGCTTACGGCTTTTTATCGTGGTGCATTCCGCACTGGGCATCAGGTGCGAATGATTCAGGATACGCATCTTATCGATGGCTCTGCTGAAAAACCTGTAGTCGCGCCGACTGCATTCGTCAACCAGTACCCCCTGCTGCTGGTTCCAGGGGCGTATATATGCTCTGATGCCTTGCTCTCCTGGTTGCGTGAATATGTAAAAGCCGGCGGGCATCTGGTCCTGGGACCGCGTACGGCATATGCGGATCAGTACGCACGCGCGCGCATGGAAACCAAACCGTCAATGCTTGATGATCTTGCAGGCGCGGACTATCAGGAATTTTCCAATATCAAATCCCCTATATCAGTTAAGGGAACGGACTCATTTAAATTGCGTCCTGGATCTGCTGCCACTGAGTGGATTGATTGTCTACAGAGCGAGGGAGCGGAAATTCTGGCTACAAGCAACCACCCCCACTTCTCACAATTTCCCCTGATCACCAGCCATGTTGCCGGTCAGGGAAGAGTAACGATGATCGGCACGGTCCCCAACGAGGCTCTGGCTGCTTCGTTGTTCGACTATCTGCTTCCAGACGATCCGTGGTTGGCTGGTCAGACGACAATATCGCACTCCTCGGCGGTCAATCGATATGGTCAACGGCTGCATTTCCTCTTCAACTGGAGCTGGCAGACGCACAGGATCACCGTGCCTGTTTCATGTACATTGCTGGGCAAGAATGAGCCTTTGAGCAATGTTGAGCTGGGCCCCTGGGACGTGGCTCTACTACAGGAGACGCATGTCCTTGCCGACAATCCTACGGATTCAGGAAGGTGAGGATGATATGGATTCCGCAAGGTCAATGAACAGTGCGCAAGGGAAGACAGCGGAGACGGATAATGAACCCTCTGCTGCCTGGATGACTCCCCGTGATGATCAACAGCATCGCGTTCCTGTGCGCACGGGTGTGGCGCTCGCACTAGGTGTCCTGCTTTGGTTGGGGCCGTATCTCGGCCTGGTAGGTGTTCTGGTTCCTCAGCAAGTGGCGCGAATAGATCCTGCCAATAAAACGGGCGATATCGCATTGATGTCGACGGTGGCCATGATCGTATCCACTATCGCCAACATCGTGGAAGGCGGCCTGTCGGATCGGACACGTTCTCGATGGGGTCGTCGGACGCCATGGATCGTCGCCGGATCAGTTGGGACCTTTGTCTGTGTGCTGTTCTGGGGACAATGCTCTGCCGTGTGGCAAGTGGTCCTATCGGATTCGGTATATATGATTTTCCTGAATATGATTGTGGCGCCGTTGATTGCGGTTATTGCCGATCGGACTGCGCCGAAGTACCGTGGAACGATATCTTCCGTCTACGCACTCGGCAATTCGGCCGGACAATACGGTGGGCAGATGTTGGCCTCTTTCTTCCTTCCTATGCCTAAGACCGGATTTTTGGTTTTGGCAGTCATGTCTTTGTTGTCGGGTCCTGTGGCTGCTCTGATACTGCGCGAAGGTTCGACTAAAAACATGCCTGTTTCTCCAGTGACGTGGAAGACCTTCTCCGATAATTTTGTATTCCCGACCCATCATGTGCGGGACTATTATCTGGCCTTGTTCGGTAAGCTCAGCATACAAACCGCTTCATTCGCGATTTCTGGATATCAGCTTTACATATTGACCGACTACGTAATGCTCAAAGGTAACGCTCTGCAGGCATATGTCTCGGCTATTTCCATGATCATGATGGTGACCGCAATCGTCATGTGCATCGGCGCCGGTCCTGTTTCTGACAAATTGCATATACGGAAAGTACCGGTCATCATCGCAGGTCTGCTGATAGCGGTTGGATCGTTTCTGCCTGCTTTGACCAATCGTCCCTTCATTATGCTGGCATACGCCGTGGTTGTGGGCATTGGCATGGGAATGTTCAATTCCGTGGACCAGGCGCTGAATATAGAAGTGCTGCCTGATCAGCGGACAGCAGCCAAGGATCTTGGTATTCTCAACATTGCCAATAACGGAGGTCAGGTGCTGGGACCCATTTTCTCTGCCGCGATCATCAAGATTGTCGGTTACAGCGGGGTCTTCCCACTGGCGGCTGTTCTGGCGGCCGTCGGTGTCTGCCTGATTTTCTTTATTCGCAAGGTCAAATAATGATGCGAATGATGAGCTGATCAGCATATAGGCACATGGTCCCAACAAACCACGGTGTCTCATCAACTTATTTTGAAGAATGAAGTGGGTCAGGACGAGATGGTCCTGACCCATTAATCAGTGATCGGATAATCTGTAATCTGCACGTGGTGTACAGATGTATATATCAGAGTATGCCCAGCAGCTCGTGGTTTCTGCTGTCCCTTGCGAATACCGGCAGGGTATCCAGGGGGGCTTCTGCGGTGAACGTCTGACCTCCGTCGTACATTGCGCCGTCGCGAAGATCCTGCCACTGCGTAGTCGCGTCTCCCGGCAGGTAGACCTGTCGAGATCTGGCTCCTTCCTCCACTACAGGGGCTACCAGCAGATCAGGTCCGAGCATATATTCGTCGGCGATATCGGAGGCAGCATCGTCATGGGGGAATTCGTAGAACAACCCCCTGATAAGCGGCTGCCCATCCTCGTGCGCCTGAGTAAACAGCTCACGCAAATAAGGGCGAAGATGCTCTCGGATCTTGATGAACTTGACATAGATATCTTCGACGGACTTGCCGTAGCTCCACGGTTCATTGCTCGCTCCGGACGGCAATCGCCGCTCGCCCTGCGCTGTAGTGATAGCGGTCTTGGTGGTCCCATCGGGGTGATGCTGGCTACGGTCACCGTGATTGCGCATGACGGGCGAGAAGCAGGAGAATTGTGCCCACCGCAACAACAGTTCACGGAAGGTGGGATCGTCGATATCGCCATCGTGGAAGCCTCCCAGGTCGGTGGTGAACCAAGGAATGCCGGCCATGCCCATATGGATGGCACAAGTAATTTGCGCTCTGAACGCTTCGAAGGTGGATGCTACATCGCCCGACCATACAAGGGCCCCATATTGCTGGGATCCGGCCCATGCGCATCTGGTGAGGTTGACGATCTGTCCCTGGCGCCCGTAGGCCAGCTGCCCCTCGTAGAATCCCTTGTTGTATTCCCGCGGATACAAATTGGCCGTTTGCTGGGCAGGTCCGGCCCAGTAGCGGTAATTGCCGAAATCGTAAGTACCATACTCTGGTTCGGCTTCATCCAGCCAGAAGGCATCGACACCGACATCGGCATAGTGCTCACGGCATTTCTCCCATACATATTGGCGGGCTCGAGGGTTGGTGGCATCAAAGAACTGGCTGGGTCCCTCGAACATCATGCCGATGTCTTCGCCGTGGTCTGCTCGTACCAGCAGATTCTTGGCTTTCATCTCTGGATAATTTTCAGAAGTCAGTGCTATTTGCGGCCAGACTGACACCATGAGTCGAATCCCCATCTTGTGCAATTCGTTGCTCATGCTGACGGGATCTGGCCAGAATTCGTCTTCGAATCTGAAATCACCCATGTGAGGCCAATGGAAGAAGTCAATGACAATGAGGTCCAGAGGGATATCGCGCTTTTTAAATTCTCTGGCGACCTCCAGCAATTGATCCTGGTTCCAATAGCGAAGCTTGCTCTGCCAAAAGCCAAGACCCCATTCAGGCATCTGAGGAGCATGACCAGTAGCGTCTGCGTAATGGGCCATAATTGAGCGATAATCGGCACCGGCTGTAACCCAATAATCAATCTGTCGAGTGCTGTCCGCCGTCCACTGAGTCTTATTTTTCCCAAAACTGACGGAACCAACGGCTGGGTTGTTCCATAGGAATGCGTATCCACTACTGGAGACGACGAAGGGTATGGAGATTTGCGAGTTCCTGTGGGCGAGTTCGAGAGTGCAGCCTTTCAGATTCATGATGTTCTGCTGATATTCGCCCATGCCATACAGACGTTCGTTTTCTGGAGGCACGAATGTTACCTTGACCTTGTGGTCGCCTCCCGCGATGGGAGTGAAAGAACGCGCTCTTAAATTCAGGGAGCCGCCATCGTTCATCTCACTGAAGAGCAGCCTGCCGTCGGTGCGCCAAAAGCTGAGCAGGCACTTGTCGGTATAACCGTTGCCTGTGTCAATGCCGCCCGAAGCCTGCGCCTTGACCATTAAAGATCCGTTGATTATGGTGGCCTGTCCCCGTTGGTCATCGATGCTTATGTGCACCGCGTTGGCAGGCTCGTGGTGGTCGCGTAAAAGCGCCCAGTCCGGGTCTTCAGGTTCGTGCATCTGCGAGGATCGGACGCGTATCGAATCTGTTCCCCAGGGCTCGATGCGAAGGTATTCACCGTCGCCTGTCCACTTCAGAGCTTGGCCGTCGATAGTAAATGTTGAATGTTGCATTGATTCGGTACCCTTCCAACTGGTTGATTCACCTTTGAGATCAGTCCTTTATCGCACCTGCTGCGACTCCCGCAATGACATATTCCCGTGCGACCATCAGCAGTATTGCGGTTGGCGCCGAAGCCAGAACAGCTGCAGCCATCAATGGTCTCCATTCCGGATTCTGTACCCTATAAAATTATAAAGGCCCATCGTGAGGGACGCGCTCCAAGAGGCTGAGATGGGGCAATGACTGCAGACCTTGATGATAGGCATGACAGTCAGAGGACCTGGGGACGTTCCGCTTGAGCCAGAGCACGGCCGTGGGCGATCACAATCTTCCGACCGTGCTTGCGCCTGGACCGCTCAGTCGATCAGGCCCTCCAGCTGGCGGCGGTTGATCAGGGAGGGGATGACGCCTTCGTGGGCGACGCTGAAGCCGGCGGCCAGATTAGCAATGTGGGCGGCTTTGTCCAGGGAGCATCCGCTGCACAGATAGGAGGCCAGGGCGCTGATGAAGGCATCGCTGGCGCCGGTGTCGTCGATTGCTCGGGTCTCGTGGGCCGGGAAGTCCTTGTGTCCGCTGGCGGTGACCAGGGTGCAGCCGTGCTCGCCCAGGGTGATGATGACCTTGCCCACCCCGCCGTTGATGAACTGTTTCGCCTTGTCCACCACGGATCCTGGTCCGGGTACTAGGGTGTTCAACTCGTTCAGATTCGGGATCAGGATGTCGATTGAAGTCAGCAGGTCTTCAGGCAGGTGGTCGCAGGATGACGGTTTGACGATGGTGGCGGCCTGGTGGTGCTTGGCTGTTCTGCATGCCTCGGCGACGGTATCCATGGGAATTTCTGTTTGGATCAGGCAGTAGCCGGCGTTCCGGAAGATCTGATCGCGCTCGGTGATGTCGTCCGGGGTCAGAGACTCGTTGGCGCCTGCCACCAGGGAAATCATCGACTCGCCCTTGCTGTCGACGAAGATGTAGGCTTTGCCCGTGTCCGCGCCGATGACTCTGCGCACACCGGTGGCATCCACATGGGCTTGTCTCATGGTTTTGTAGATGTAGTCTGCGGCCGGATCACTGCCGACATTGCCGATCAGGGAAACTTGATGCTGCAGCCTGGCTACGCCTACCGCCTGGTTGGTGGCCTTGCCGCCCGGTGTGGAGGCGAAGTTTCTGGTCGTGGTGGTCATGCCCGCCTTGGGCAGGTTGGGGGCGGTCAGGTAGGTGTCCACGTTGATGCTGCCGACTACCACGATCTTCTTGCATTGCTGGTCTGGGGGCCGGCCGACAGTCTGCTCGCCGTCCAAGGCGAAGGTGTGCTCGAAAGCCTCGCTTGGATGGGATTCATGTTCGATGGCGTGGATGATCCGTCGGCACAGGTAGGTACCGAAGTCGGCATTGCGCATGACGTAGGACGATATCTCCGGGCTGCCTGGGTAGCGCAGATGCACGTTGGTGTCGTTCATCAGGGAGACCAGGGAGAGGTCCTGGGGCAGGCGGTAATGCATGGATTCGGCGAACTGGAGGAATTCCAGGGCATGGTGATAGTGGGATGCCACGATTCCGGTGACCTGCCGGTTCTCCAGCACCTGGGTCAGGTCCTCGCCGATGGTTTCCAGGACCATGTCGGTGTGGTACTGGAGGTTGTGGTCGAACAAGCAGCGTCGATAACCGTGCAGGAAGCTCTGGGTCCGCCTGCCCGGCGAGAGCAGACAGGCGATGCTGGTGTGGTGGCGCTTGATCAGCTCTTCAGTAAGACTGTATGCAGCCTCCTCATAGGGCATGAGCGCGGTCCGGTCGTCTCCCAGGGGTCCAATGGTCAGTTCGGGGATCCCTTGTGCTTCGATCTTGCCTTTCAAGGCCAGGCTTGTGCGGTCGATCGGCTCCCAGACCATACCATCCACTCGATGTTCCAGAGCTGCCAGGATGTTGCGTTCCTCCTGGTCGTGATTGCCGTAGCTGTTGAAAACCAGGGTGCCGTACCCCGACTTTTGTGCCTGCTGGATGATCCCATCCAAAGTGGAGTCCATGGAGATGGATGAGCTCAGCAGGACTCCGATTCTCCAGGTGGTGGTGTTGGGTTTGTGGGATCCGTAGGGCGTGTAGTGGTACTTCCTGACCAGTTCAAGGACCCTGTCGCGCGTGGCGGCTGTGATGCTCGCGTCCCTGTGATTCACGATCTTGGAGACCGTCGATGTGGATACGCCGGCAAGCTGAGCAATGTCCTTGATGTTCATGTGGTTTCCTGTCCTCCTCATCTTTGACGCTCCGGCGAACGGCTCTGTCGACCTGTTGGATCTAGCGAATCAAGCTTACCTGAGAGATCGTCATCGGAGGTTTCGCATTTGACACCCCATCCGGCTGTTGATAGTCTCAGTCAATGAAAGTTGTTTACTAAAGTGGTTTCTCAAAGCGGTGATGCGGATCTGGCTGTGAGCGACGGCCATCTGCAGAAATCGACATTCAAGGACCAAAGGCGGTACGGATTATGAGCGCGCGATCGGTATGGAGAGGAATCACTGCGCAGTTTTCGACGAAATCCTTGGTGCTGATACCCATCGCAGTGGGCATCAACCTCATCGGCGGGACTCTGAGCTCTACCCTTAAACTGCCGCTTTTCCTGGACACGATCGGCACCACGGTCATCGCCTGTCTGTCCGGTCCCTGGGTGGCTGCCCTGTGTGGACTGCTGACCAACGTCTTCCTCGCCTTGGTGGCGAATCCGGTCTATCTGCCCTACGCGCTCTCCAGCGTTCTGTGCGGCTTGGTGATCGGATACATGGTCAAGGCTGGACTCTTCAAACGGATATGGGGAGTCGTCCTGGTCTGGCTGGTCTGCGCTCTGGTCAACACGGTCACCGCCTCTCTGATCACCGTGCTCGTCTACGGAGGCGCCACCGGGGTCAATGGCACCTCGGTCCTCACAGCTGCACTGGTGGTGGCTGTGAAGAACATCGTTATCTCGGTGCTCTCCTCCTCCATGTTGGAGAATTTGATTGACAAGGGCATCACTGTCCTGATTGCTTACGTCATTGTGCGTCGAATCCCCAAGCGTTTCCTGAGCCAGTATGCCCTGGACGGTAGCGAGGACCAGGCCGATCTGGACGATTTGGACGACTTGGATGAGGACGAAGACGAGGATGGGCACGAAGCGGCTGGAGCGTCCAGTCAAGAGAGTTCATCGCAGCCGGTGAAGGTCGACATCGGGGCAGAAACTGATCGGGGCTCATCGCCAGGTACCCCCGCGGACTTGGGCTGTGATCATACCCAAGGGTCTGAACGCTGATGCCTGGCCCTGAATCAAACGGGATTCCCGATTCTCCATTGGCTCGCATGCATCCCATGGCCAAGATCGTCGGCGTGTGCTCATTGGGCTTGGCGACCTTGGTTTGGCCGGACTTTACCTTGGGTCTGGGAATCATCGTCATGCTCTTTATCGCAGCGGCTCTGGCTCGGGTGCTCCGGCCCTTCTCGGGCGTGATGCTAGGGTTCGGCATTCCCGTTACGCTCATGCTGCTGTTCATCCAGGGGTGCTACAGCCCGAGGAACACCAAGGTCATTCTTGACCTGGGATTTGCCGAGCTGGGTCTTGAAGGCAGCCTCTACGCGGCCAAAATCGTAGTGACACTTCTGGTCTTCCTGGGGTCCTTCTACCTGACCAATAAAACTACGTATATGGGTCGCCTGGTTGCTGCTCTGACACAGATCGGCGTGCCTTCGAAGATCGGCTACCTGATTCTGGCCAGCCTGAATGTGGTCCCACAGATGCAGCGCAGGATTGCGATTATCGAGCAGTCTCAGCATGCACGTGGCTTGGAGACTGGTGGCGGTTTGATTTCCCGGGCGCGGGCCTTCCTGCCCCTGCTTGGGCCGGTGGTCCTTTCCTCCCTGACGGATTCGCAGGAGCGCGGGATGACCCTGGAGACTCGCGGATTCGGCATCCGGGGAGTGCGGCAGACCAGCTATCTTGAGGTGGTCTGGCGGCGTAGCGACACCGTGATGACCATCCTGTTCACCGTTTTTCTGGTGCTGGCCCTGGTGCTCGCCTGCCTCTCGCGCGCAGGCATGATCACCTTGGCCATCCAGTGGGGAGGTCGGGCATGACCAAGGTCATACGAGTGGAGGACTTCTCCTTCAGATACCGTGATGCCGATCGGACCACCTTGAAGCGGGTGAGCTTCAGCGTCGAACGGGGCAGCTTCTTCTGCATTGTCGGAGCCAATGGATCAGGCAAATCTACCCTGTGCAACGCCTTGGTCGGTCTGATTCCACACTATTTCGTCGGCAAATCCAAGGGAAGCGTCAGGATCAAGGACAGGGACGTAGCCAGTTCGACCATTGCCGATCTGTCCAGACACGTGGGTCTGGTCTTTCAAAACCCTTTCAATCAGCTCTCTTATACGGCCGGGACCGTGGCCGAGGAACTGGCTTTCGGATTGGGCAATCATGGGGTTTCACGTGAAACCATGCATGCCAAGGTGGCTCGGGTGGCTGCTCTTATGCATATCGAGGATCTGCTCGACAAGAACCCTCTGGAGCTTTCCGGCGGCCAGGTGCAGCGGGTGGCCCTCGGCTCGACCTTGATCATGGAACCGGACATCCTGGTTCTGGACGAATGCACGGCCCAGCTGGATCCGCTTGGCAGCGAGGAGATCTTCGACATTGTCAAGCGACTCAACCAGGAGGGGATCACCGTAGTCATGGTGGATCACGATATGGAGCGGGTCGCCCGATGCGCCGACCAGGTCATGGTCCTGGGCGCTGGTCGGGTCCGTGCCATGGGCACTCCCGAGGAGGTCTTCACCGATCCCGAGACCGTGAAGTGGGGAATTGACATACCGGATTACGTCAAGCTCGGCAGAGGTTTGCAGGACGCAGGATTCGATCTGCCGGATCTGCCCGTACGCGAGGACCAGGCGGTACGCATGATTCGGGAGGCGCTGCGATGAAAATCGACCTGGAGCATCTGGAGTACGTCTACCCGCATGGCCATCGTGCCTTGGACGGAGTGAATCTGACCCTCGAAGGTGACCGGCCCGTGGCGCTGATCGGTCAGAACGGCGCCGGCAAGACCACCCTGGCCAAGCATCTGAACGGCATCCTTAGACCGACCGGTGGTCGGATCTTGATTGACGGCGTCGATCTGGCAACGGCGAACACGGCCCAGTGGGCCCGGAAGGTGGGGTACGTCTTTCAGAATCCCGACGATCAGCTCTTTCTGGACAGTGTGCGCAAGGAATTTGAGTTCGGTCCCCGGCAGCTTGGGTTTGATCAGGATCTGATAGGGCGACGTATGGAGCAGGTGGCTGAGTTAGTGGGTCTGGCGGACCGGTTGGACGATCATCCTTTTGATCTGAGCCCTACTGAAAAGAAGTTCTGCGCCATCGGATCCGTCCTCATGATGGATACGGGTGCCGTGGTCTTTGATGAGCCCACATGCGGGCAGGACAAGGCTGGCAATGATCGGCTGGCTGCCATCATCGCCCGTCTGCGGGACCAAGGCAAGCTTAGCATCACGATTTCCCACGACATGAAGTTCGTCACCCGCAACTTCCCCAGGGTTGTGCTCATGCAGCATGGCCGGGTCCTGCTGGATGGCAGCCGCGAGGAGGTCTTCGCCCGGGAGGATGTGCTCAAGCAGGCCTATGTGACGCCTCCGCCTATCACCCGAGTGGCAAGGCAGGTCGGGTTGGAGGGCCCGGTCTTCACCGTTTCAGGCTTTGTCGATGCAGCCCGGCGGGCCAAAGAAGGGGCAGGAATTTGAGTTTGGACACGACAAGAGCAAAAGGAGTGAAGCAATGACCAGACCACTGATCATCGACACGGACCCCGGCATCGATGATGCTGCGGCCATTACGATGCTGGTCGACGAGCCCAGCTTCGACATCAGGCTGATAGCCTCGGTGTCCGGCAATGTGGGCATCGGCCACACCACCAACAATGCCCTGAAGCTGCTGACCTTCCTGGGCAGGCGCATCCCCGTGGCCCGTGGCGCGGCGGCCCCGCTCATGCGTGACAACAGGTTCGCCACCGAAGCCCACGGCAAGTCAGGGATGGGGTCATTCGTCTTTCCCGAGCCGGACACCAGCCTGCTGACCGAGAACAATGCGGTCCTGGAGGAGCGGCGGGTGCTCTTGGAGAGCGATGAGCCAGTCACCATCCTGACCTTGGGTCCTCTGACCAACATCGCCCTGCTGTTGGCCACCTTCCCGGAGGTCAAGGACCACATCGATCGGATTGTCATGATGGGAGGCTCCACCGGACGCGGCAACATCGGGGTCTATGGCGAGTTCAACATCTCCGTTGATCCTGAGGCTGCCAAGATGGTCTTCCGCAGCGGGCTGCCCGTGACCATGGTCGGCTTGGACATCGGCCGCAAGGCCCATCTGGTCGCAGGCGACCTGGACGATTTGGACGCAACCGGCGAAGTGGGCGGCATGGTCGCCTCCCTCTTCCGGTCCTACGACGGCGGACATATCGAGGAGGGGATCAAGATGTATGATCCCTCGGCCGCCATGGTCCTGCTCCAGCCCGACCTGTTCACCATGCGCCAGGCCTTCGTGGATGTCGAGATTTCCAGTCCGCTCACCCTGGGCGCCACGGTGGTCGATTACGACGGCATCCTGGGCGGCAAAGCCAACGCCAGCGTCTGCGTGGACGTGGATGTGGACGGATTCCGCTCCGCCTTTGTCGACAGAGTCGGCCGGGTCCAGCGCCAGTAGCTTCCGCATTGAGAAGAACCGAAAGGAAACTAAGGAAAAATGAGTGAGTCAACTGTCTCCGAGGAGCAGAAGAACGGCATACCCGTTCCCGAGGAGGGGACTCCCGAGTTCGCGAAAATGAACAAGATGGCCCGCGTGGCCATCCCGGTGGTCCTGATCATCTTCACCCTGGGCGTGCTCCAACAGCAGGCCTTCGGCATGATCTACGTGAACATCGGCAAGCAGCTGAACCAGGCCAATCTGGCGCCGCTGATCACCTCACTGCCCGGCATCATCCTGGGAATCGTCTGCGTCATCTACGGATCCCTGGGCGATTTCGTCTCCCTGAAGAAGATGATGATTCTGGGCACGATCGTCTTCGTGCTGGGGTCGATTCTGGGCTGCTTCGGCACCTTCAGCATCTGGATCGTCATCGCCGCCCGTGTGGTGCAGTCTGCCGGTTGGCAGGTTTCCGGTTCCATCTTCCTGGTTCTGGTCTCCAAGTATGTGGAGAAAAAGAAGCGCGTGCTCTGGTACGGCGTCTTCGTCGCGGTCTTCCGCTTCGCCGCCGCCCTGGGAGTCTTCCTGGCCGGCTACATGACCCTGCTTGACTGGCGCTGGCTCTTCGGCGTGGGCATCCTGGCCGTCTTCTTCATTCCTGTTCTGGCCAAGAACCTGCCCGACCAGCATGCCGCTGGCGTCAAGATCGACGGAATCGGCTTCACGCTGATCGGACTGTTCGCCGCTTCGGTGACCATGTTCTTCACCGACATCAACTGGGGCTGGGGCATCGCCTGCATTGTGACCCTCGTTGCATTCGTGGTATACATCAACAAGGCCAGCAACCCCTTCATCACTCCGAAGATGCTGACCAACCCTGCCTTCGCCATGACCATGACCGTCATCTTCGTCGGCTACTTCTTCAGCTACACCCTGAACGCGGGCGTCAACGCCATTGGTCTGAACGTGTACGGCATCGACTCCTCCAAGGTCTCCAACCTGCTGGTCTGGTCCATCATCCTGGCTGGCATCATGGGATTCGCTGCCGGGCCTATCATCCAGAAGATCGGGCGCAAGGCTTCGGTCATCCTGGCCCTGGCTTGCATGGGCGGCGGTCTGATCGCCATCGCTTTCCTGATTCCTGCCGGCAAGATCTGGGCCCTGGCTGTAGCGCCCTGCATCTACTACTTCGGCACATCCTTCTTCTACCAGCCCATCGTTGACACCGCGACCCTGACCGTGGCTCCTGAGGAGTCCGGCCGTGTGCTCGGTTTCAATGACCTCCTGCAGGCCATCACAGGCTCTGTCGGCGTCGCCCTCTTCGGCCAGCTCATGGCCAACGGATCCATGGGTTCGGGTAGCCTGGCCGGCACTGCGCAGGGCCTGGCCTCGACCTACGCCAATGTCTTCATGATCGGCGGCGTGATCATCCTGCTGGGCTTGGTGCTCTTCATCTGCTCCATGAAGATGATCTACAGCCACTCCCGCGTGGCTGAGGACGAGGACTGATCTTCCGAGCTGCTGATTGAGAACCGGGTCTGGGATTTATCCCTGGGCCCGGTTCTTCTCTATAAGTGTGTAGATAGAATTCCGTTGGGCATGATGGGCATGATGGGCATATCTTCCGCAACGCCGTTGGCGGGTGAACAGCTTTCGGTCTAAAAATGTCCGGATTATGGATGCCGGTTGGGCGGTTGCATCCTGGTGCTCTAGCATCGTGGCCATGGAGAAAACGACATCACAGCAGCCCTGGTTGCCCAAGGGTGTCTTCTTCTATGTCGATGCCCGATGGCGTTGATGTTTTAGCCGGTTCTTCTTCTGATTCCTGTATTTACCTCTTTACCTCGGTGTTTGAGGTTGTTCTTGTATTATCTGCGGACATGCTGCCACAGGAAATCCATATCCATGGCGCGCTGAAACGGCATCAGGTGAGGTATCGCTGCCGCTCCAAACCGCAGTACCTGACCTAGGAAGTGCCCTAATGACTATCAACGTAACCATGGAATCCCGCCGATTCTCCAGTGACCTCGATGCTCTGGCCATCTACAGACGGCTGTGCACCAGATATCGGGAGGATCAGCTTTTCCTCCTGGAGTCTCTAAGTGGCCCAGATAAAGACCGGAATCGTTCGGCAATTGGGTTCGAGCCGATGCTGACTCTGAGTGTGACGGACCATGTCATGACCATCGATCCTTTGGGCAATGCTCAACTGACAGGAATCCTGGAGACATTTGGTCGGATCGAGCAGGGGGTGGTCCACCATCCGGCCTCCGACATCAAGGAGGTCTTTGCAGTGCTGAGGCGGTTGGAATCCTCCTTCGTCATCAGCGGTGACCATGAAGGCCCCTTCGGGATGGGCTGGTTCGGCTACTTCGGGTATGACACCATCTTCATGATCGAGGATTTGGAGGAGCGCATACCAAGGGACGCTGCCTTGCCGGTCATATCGCTGACTCTTTATCGGGGAATCATCACCTTGGATCTGAAGGCCGGCGACCACTGCGCTACTTTAATTCATGTCGAAGAGGACACTGCTGAGTGTGGCATTCCAGGGGGCGAGGAAAATTTGCGAGAGTGCGGATCTTCTGCACAGCCTGGTCCACAGATCCAGAATATGGCAACCGAAAGCGGGGAGACCAGGCATGGATCTGCGCTGTTAGAAGATTTGCTGGAGTTGCTGCAATCCGACGCAACGCTGGGGCAAACTTCTGAGTCGGATGCTACTCGTACCGGCATTCAGGGTGGCATTGGGCCGGACTATCCATACGAGGCCCATGACACAATCGATCGGGATCGTTTTTATCAATGGTTTTCCAAGGGCAAGGAGCACATAGCCGAGGGTGATGTCTATCAGCTCCAGCTCGGGCATGAGATCGAGGTGGATTCCCGCATTCCACCCTTCCAGGTCTACCGGCGGCTGCGTCTGCAGGATCCGTCCCCCTATATGTATTACTTCGTGACTCCCCAAGGGGTGCATGTCATCGGAGCCAGCCCTGAGCTTTTCATTGGGCTGACCCCTGATGGCGATATAACCCTGCGGCCCATCGCCGGGACGGTCGGCAATCCCGGAGATGAGGAGGCCCGCCAGTCGGCCATCAGGCAGCTGACCGGCGACCCCAAGGAGCGGGCCGAGCACCTGATGCTGGTGGATTTGGGTCGCAACGATGTAGCCAGGTGCTGCACACCCGAATCCTTGGAGGTGGACCGGCTGATGACCACCGAGGTCTACTCCCACGTTATTCACATGGTCTCGGATGTGATCGGCCGGATCCGGCCTGGCCTGGACAAGTACGACGTCTTCTCGGCCGCCTTCCCCGCCGGTACCATGACAGGAACCCCCAAGGTACGTGCCGTGGAAATCATTGAGGAGACCGAGGTCAGCTCGCGCGGGGTGTACGCCGGGGCAGTGGGTTTCCTTGGATTCGACGGTATGGTCCTGACTGCACTGTGCATAAGGACGGCCTCCTACCATTCCGGCAGCTATCACCTGCGCGCATCGGCCGGGATCGTTGAGGACTCCCAGCCGGAGAGCGAGTGGCAGGAGACCATGAAGAAGATGAGTTCGGCCTACCTGGCCATCACCGGAAAGGAGTTGGCCCATGAGAGTCTTGCTGGTTGATGCCTTTGACAGTTTCGTCTATGTGGTCAAGAACTACGTGGACCTGCTGGGCGCCGATACGACCATTGTCCGGGTGAACCACCTTGCGCAGGTGGATCCGCTCGCTTTCGATGCGGTCATTCTGGGCCCCGGACCGGGTCGTCCGGAGGACTGCGGCTACCTGGAGTTTCTTGATCAGGTGGCAGGAAGGAAGCCGGTCTTCGGCATCTGCTTGGGCATGCAGGCCATCGCGGTACATGCCGGAGCTCAGGTGGTCAGGGCCTCCAGTCGTCAACATGGCAAGGTGAGCGGGATAAGAAACGACGGGAAGGGCTGCTTCAAGGGCCTGCCCGATACTTTCGACGTGACCAGATACCACTCTCTGGTTGCCGATGAGACCTCGGTCAGTCATGTTGCCGATCTGGAGATCAGCGCGCGCTCGCTTTTGGATGGCTATGTTATGGGTCTGAGGCGGGATCGGTCGCTCATGGAGGGTGTCCAATTCCACCCCGAGAGCATCGGCAGCCAGTATGGTCACCAGGTGATCGCCAATTTCTTCCGGGAGTACTGCGGTTCATCTGATGGGGACTGACTCATCAGGCCGGGCCGGGTTCCTCTCCATATAATCTACCGTGCAGTAAGCAGGACTGTGGCTTCTCTTCATCTGTCCTGCAAGATGTTGTGGCGAGGTTCAACTCGGCAACCCATGGCTTGATACTCACATAGTCAGAGGGGTTCGTGTGATCACTCTCTGATTCGTAGGTCAAGAAAGACTGGAGTGGGTTGTCCGC
>NZ_JBVPQK010000005.1:0-29310 GCF_058197115.1 Bifidobacterium sp. POST2/T3 (B1) | reverse complement strand
GCAACTCCCCTGCCACCTGGGCTCGTGATATAGCCAGATCCCTTTGTCTGGCAAGCATCTCAGAGCGGATGCGCTCCCGCTCCTCATGCTGCTGCGTCTCGCGTCGAATCCGGTAGGACCTGACAGCTACGGCAGCGGCCGCGACCGCCATGATGACAGCCATTCTGGCCGACCATTCCAGAAAGAGCATGTGCCCGGCATGCATGCTGACGGTGACCAGACTGACGGCCGCGACTGCCTCACCCACGCCTGCCGCAATCTTGGGTACCGGTGATAAACAGACGCAGAAATAGAGAGCGCCCACCAGGGGTATCAGGAAGCTATCGTCCGAAGTGGCAAATGACAGACCGATGTATATCAGGGTCTCCATTGTCGTGATGAGCAGGGGAAGCTGCCTGCTCCAATACAGCAGGCAGGAACACAGGAATCCGATCAGGCCGATGACCGTCTTCCAAACGGGCAAAGGAATGTTCTCGGCCCAGACTGGAGGAAACATGGGGGCGCTGACATAGAGAAGCGTATACACCAGGCTCAGCACAGGCATGACAAATCTGGTCAAGCGTTGATTGCTCAACAGCTCGAATAGGTAGGTTGCCATGCCCTTCATCGCGCCCCCTCACGCCGCATGCCGAGGATGCCCAGGTTCATTCGCCAGTGTACTGTGCTACCACACCGGCAGGGGAACGACCTGCTGATTTGTGCACCGTGGCCCACGAAGCCAGTGATGCCGCCGAAGTCAGCAGCAGGTACACCAGCGCCCAGTGAGTCCAAGGTATGCCAATGCTGGCAACGCCAAATACCTTGCGAAATCCGGCAGCGTAAGCAATGACCGGCAGGATGCTGGAGGTGAAGGATATCAGCACGGCGGTGGTTGCCATGATGAACCCTTCAAGAGCGGCCATGATTTCAAGTTGGTTCGGGTCCGCGCCAGCGATCGAGATGAGGGACAGATCCAGGCTTCGACCATGGGCTGAGATCAGGTATCCTGCGCATACTCCAGCCAGCGTGACGACCAGCGCGGGACCCAGGAGCGTAATGAGCATGGAGAAGTCGGAGCTGCTGACATCCAGGTTGGGAGGCAGCAAGCGACTGGATTCGGCGCTGGTCTGGTAGAAGGAATCCGTCATCATCAGCAATGAAACCCCCACAACCAGCGGTATGACCGTGGAGCTGAGGCTACGCATGCGGGTACTGGCTTGCCGGCAAGCAACCAGCCACGAGGGCTTGCGGAGAACGATGAGCCTGGTCCAACCGCTGGTGACCGTGCCCAGCAGAGAAGGACCAGCCAAGCAGATTGCGGCCAGCATGAGCACGAAGCCGAAAGTGCTGCCCATGGCGATGGGCAGGATGGGTGCCGCAGTGTGCAAACGGACCAGTTGCTCATCAGGGATGGTCCGCGCTTGCATAATCGGCATCAGCATGACTGTCGATGCTGCCAACAAACACAAAATAGCGGCGATACGACGAACCAGACCCGCTGCTTTTGGAGGGCTGATTGCGGCCCGCAGTGATTCCACGGGACTGATCCTACTGATGGTTCGGATGGTCAGCAGCGTGCCGATCAAGGCCACCAATACTCCGCATGTGGTTCCTACTGCCCAGGAAGCCAGCTGGTAGCCAGCGATGAAAGGCTGCCTGCCAATCAGGAACTGCGAAGTCTCCCAGGCATAGAGGGGGCGGACCAGCGGAAAAGAAGCCACCAGCGAGACCAAGCTGGCCGCGAGCGCCAAGATGAACACGCGCAAACAGGTCAGCGAGGTCAGCTGCCAGGGTGTAGCGCCTTGCAAGGCCAGAAGCGCGAGGTTGCGTCGCCGCTGGTTGATCACCGACGAAACGACTTGCAGAACGATCAGCACTGCAGCAATGAGAAGAGCCGCAAAGGGGATCATCAAATTTTGGTAGGCGGTGCGGCCTTGCTCAGCCATGCCGGGGAGGTCGCCCAAGCCCCTAGCCGAAGAGATCATCATGGCAAGCAGGCCGACCATGGTCTGCGTGGCGATCAGCACGAGCATGACGCCAGACCAAGCCAAGGGAGCATCTTTGAAATCTCGTAGTAGAAGTCGCATCAGATGCTCGCTTTCAGCATGGGAACCTTGTCATCTGTTGATATGCGACCGTCACGGAGATGCACCAGTGTGTTGCAGCGGGAGGCGACTTCCGGACTGTGGGTGACCATGATTACTGCGTGGCCCGGCCGATTGGCGAAGGCAACGAGCTCATTGACGACCGCATCTCCGGTCCTCTGGTCAAGGGCGCCCGTAGGCTCATCAGCGAAGATGATTTCGGGATCCGAAATCAGCGCACGGGCCAGGGCCACACGCTGTTGCTCGCCCCCTGACAGGAGAGTCACGTTGGCTTTGAGCAGCTCCCTGATACCGAGTCTGGTCAGCAGCTTAGCCGCCTGGTCCTCCGGCCAGCGGGTCTTACGCAGGATGAAGGGCAGTTTGAGGTTGTCCTCCACACTCATCGAAGGCACCAAATTATAAGACTGGAAAACAAAGCCCAGGTGCGCACGCCGGAACCGTGCCGACGCTGCAGGCCCCATGGCAGAAATGCAATGACCCAGGACCTCAACCTTGCCGGAATTGACTGGTTCGAGACCAGCCAGACAGTAGAGCAAGGTTGATTTGCCGCTACCCGATGGCCCTACGATTCCGGTCATGGCTCTCCAGGAGGCAGTGAATTCCACATTGTCCAGAAGAGTTATGCTCTCCCCTTTCCTGGGCGAAACCTGTTTGCACAGACCGGATGCGTGGATAGGGAAGGGCTCGTCTTGGCCGGAAGAATTGTCAATATGCTTCATCAGAGTATCCAGTATTTGCAAACGATGAATGCCAACGTGGGCCTGTAGCGCTCTGAACATACTGTGGTGCGTATTGAGTCGGTTGTTTCATCGGAGCTCCCTCCCTCAGCACACTTGCGAGGGCAATCGGACCGCCCCGCAGTGATGATTCTTCCAAGCCGCGTAGGGGGAATCAACGTCGGCCGCCACTTCGCCATCTGCAGATGACAAGACAGAGACCAGCCACTGCGTAAAACGGGGAGGACTTCATCAGTCGAATCGGCCGGTCCGGGGCCATCAGCCCCTACCCTTCCAACACGGTCCTGGCCCGGTACGCCCGCCCTGCTTACCCATCCACGTCGCTTCATGCCAATAAAATCAATGACATACAAGAAACCCTCCCCGATGCCGAAAGGGCCATCCATCCGCACTTGCTCGGACCAGGGATGCGGAAACCATCGATCAATGAGGCAAGAATGTCCCTTTCCAAACAGTCAGAATCCCCCTTCCTGCAAGGGACCAACCTTACCGCCGTCGGCGATTACAACCGCAGTGTGGTTCTCGACACCATCCGAAAAGCCGGACAGATCAGTCGTGTGGAGGTGTCCCACCTGACCGGCCTGACCAGCCAGACGGTGACCAACATGGTCCGCAAGTTGATTGACAGTGGACTGGTCCAAGAGGAAGGAACGGTGACGGTGGGCAGGGGGAAGCCCCGCACGGCGATCAGGTTGAATCCCGATGGCCGCTATGCTGTGGGAATCCATCTGGAACCGGCCAGGACCACCGTCATTCTGATCAATCTGGCCGGCCATATCATCGACAGAGACCTGCCCGACCTGCCTGACGACTCTGCACAGGCCATAGCAGCACTGGCTTCGACGGTCTCTCTTCTGCTTGGACGCAACAGAATTCCCGGAAATAGGATGGGGGGAATAGGCATAGCCATCCCCGGCCCAGTCGATGCAAGACGGGGGACCGTGCTCGACCCACCCAACCTCTCCGGCTGGCGCAACGTCCGACTGGCCCACGACCTGGAATTGAGCACGGGTCTACCCGTCTTCATGGAGAAAGACGTGACTGCCGCCTGCCATGGCCAGACCTGGGCGGGCAGGGGAGAGGAAACCGGCCAGGACTTCCTATTCATGTACATGGGCCTGGGCATCGCTTTCGGGACGGTCAGGCATGGCCATGTCTACCAAGGTAGGACAGGCAACGTGGGAGAGATGGGACACATCGTCGTCGACACCTCAGGCCCTGCCTGCTGGTGTGGGCAAAGGGGGTGCGTGGCCGTCACCTGCGATCCACGCTCCCTGGTCAAACAGGCTGAGAAGGAGGGCCTCTTCCCCGCTCCTACCCACGTGCAGGACCCGCGGGCCTTCAACGATTCCGCTGACCTCCCCTTCTTGGATGAGGCCTTCAAGTCGCTCTGCCAACGGGCCCACGGTGGCGATGAAGTCTGCCGAGACCTCCTCCTGGAATCGGCAGGGCGAATCGGCAGGGCTGTGACCATCCTGACCGACCTGTGGGATATGGACACCGTGGTCTTCGGGGGTCCCTACTGGCACCTTCTGGAAGACATCTACCTGGATAGAGTGGCCCAAGTTCTCAGGCGGCGGTCCGTCCTCAGGCAGGTTCATGACTTCAAGGTCCTGTCGACCACCTTGGGGGGCGACATCGCCGCCATTGGAGCTGCCAGCGCCATATTGGACCACGATCTAACACCCGGCCCGGCCCCGGGGATGCCCGGGAGAGACCGATCGGCGATCTGACAGGCGGATTGCGAAAGGTGTCCTCCGGCAACCTGTCGGACGACACCTTTCACTCGATTCAGGACCTGTGGAACCGCAGGGTCACAATCTGGAAGGGATGGAGCTCAAGGTCGATCCCGTCCTCACCCTTGGACCGTATGGCCGGCTGGACAGCATCGCAGGGAACCTCCATGAGGCCCACTTCGTCGACGCTGGACCAATCAAAGCAGGCGGTCAGCCGAGCACGGGAACGGGCACCGGCGGATTCATAAAGGCGGACGACCAAATCGCCCGACCTGTCCTCGGCCAGCTTGACGCTCTCGATCAGCACATCCTGCCCGTCCACTTCGACCAGGGGGTCTACCGGGTGGGCGCCTGTCAACCGCCGGACCGGGACGTTGAGCCTGTAACCCATCCGGATGGCCCGCCTGATGTCGGTACCCACACCCAGGGCCACTGTGAAGTCGTGCTCTCCAAGGTCGGCCCGAGGATCGGGGAAGTGGGGGGCGCGCAGGAGGGAGATCTGGATGCGTGTGCCCGGCCTACCATCCGGCAGGACAAACTGGTGGATGTCATGGCCGTAGTTGGTGCAGTTGGCCAGGCTGACGCCGAAATCGCCCTCCTGGATGTGCACCCACCGCTGGGCCGCGGCTTCGAACCTGGCCTGCTCCCAGGAGGTGTTCTCGGTGACCGGCCTGGTCAGATGACCGAACTGGATCTCGTTGACAGACTCCTTGGTGTAGAGGTTGGTCGGGAAGGAGAGCTTGAGCAACCTATCGCTTTCCTTCCAATCCACGTGTGTGCGAATCACCAGGGCATCAGTGTCATCATCCAAGCTGAGCTCCTGGCTGAAGGTTGACTGGCCGATGGTCCCAGAGACGGTCACGGTCCCCTGGTCGGTCAGAGCAGTCCCCTCGACCTGAGCACCAGGCAGTTCCATGTCCTGGTAGGTCTTGTCGATATCCCAGGCATCCCAGTGGGCGGGGGCATCGACGAAGAGGCGGAGGACGTTGGCCGGGGCAGCCGGGTCAATCACCTCACGGCCGGAGGCCCTGTCGACGGCCGAGATCACATGGCCTCTGGCGTCGATGCGGAAGGAGACACGGTCGTTTTCGAGGACCGTATCGTCGCCCTCCCTGCGTGCCTGGCCACTGGCGGTACTGACGGGTGCGGACACGGCACCGGCGCGGACACCCTCCTGGCTCAGGGGCCCTGCGTTGGCCTCCAGCTGGACCGGGCCGCTGCCGGCAAGCGCCTTGAGGGACCTGTCGATGATCTCCTCCAGCTGGGCCCAAATCTTCCTGTCGGAGCGCTGCACCTCGGCATAGACCCAGGCGATGGCCGATCCGGGAAGGATGTCGTGGAACTGGTAGAGGAGGACCTTACGCCAGATCTCCTGCAACTCCTCGTAGGGGTAAGGGGTCCCGCAGAGGATGGCAGCCTGGCTGGCCCACCATTCGGCCTGCCGCAGAAGGGACTCGCTACGCTTGTTCCCGCTCTTGGTCGCAGCCTGGGAGGTGGCCGTACCACGGTGGAGCTCCAGGTAGAGTTCACCCACCCAACGAGGCGGGTCTTTCATCTCTTCCTTGGCCTGGCGGAAGAAGGTCTCCGGTGATGTCATCAGAACCCGAGGGCCACCCTCCAGATTCTTCTGGAGCTCGGTCGCCGCCACCATCTCGCGGGTGGGCCCGCCACCGCCGTCACCCCAGCCGTAGAGGAGCAGGCTGGAAGCCCCCTTCCCCTTCTCGGTGAAGTTCTTCTCGGAGCGAGCTACATCGGCCGGGGAGGCATCGGAGTTGTACTTGTCTGCCGGCGGGAAATGGGTGAATATCTCCGTCCCGTCGATTCCCTGCCACATGAAGGAGTGGAAGGGGAAAGTGTCTGTGTCGTTCCAGGAAATCTTCTGGGTCAGGAAGTAGTCCATGCCTGCCAGGCGGGCAATCTGCGGGAAGGCGCCCGAATAGCCGAAACTGTCCGGTAGCCATGCGACGTGCGAGGTGACGCCGAACTCCTCCTGGAAGAAGCGGCCACCCTGGAGGAATTGGCGAACCAGGGACTCGCCACCTGGCAGGTTGGCATCGCTCTCAACCCACATCCCCCCGACGGGGACGAACTGGCCGGAGCGAATCTTGCGCTTGACACCCTCGTAGACATCGGGCTCGCTGTCCTTGAGCCACTGGTACTGCTGGGCCGAGGAGGCTGCAAAGATGAAGTCCGGGTACTCGTCGGCCAGCTCGACCGCATTGCTGAAGGTCCTGGCCACCTTGCGCGGGGTCTCTCTGAGGGGCCAGAGCCAGGCGGAGTCGATGTGCGCGTGGCCTACGGCATAGACGGTGTGACCCTTGGTGGCGGGTGCGCTGAGCACATCCACCAGGCACTGGCGGGCACGGCGCGCGGTGCCTGCCACATTATTGGGGTCGATGCTGTTGAGTGCGGCCTCGATGGCATCCAGGATGTTGGCATAGCGGGTACGCGTGGGGTCAACCTCGTGCAGGAGACCCTCGAGGACCTTGAGTTCTTGGATCAGGTTCCAGACCTGGAGGTCAAGCAAGCCCAGCTCCAGCCGCTGCAGACGGTAGATGCCCTGCTCTTTGCCCACCCCCTCGTTGCCCAGCTCGGTCGGGTGGAAGGACCCACCGTTGGAGATCTGGGGGTTAGATGCAGCCTCAATGTAGAACTCGCAGGGCTGGCCTGGTTCGGGCACCGGCACCCACCCGTTGAAGGGCTCCACGGCCTTGATCACGGTCCCGTCTGGGCGGCGGACCAGGCCTTCGGCCTGGAAGCCGGGTCCCAGCCCGATCCTGCCCAGATCGACGACCAGCTCGGGGCGGGTATCCGCCTCGTTGGCCCACTCAGCCGGCACCTGGCCGGTCACGTGAAGCCACCAGGTGTCCCAGGCCGTTCCCCACGGGTCCCCGACCGACATAGGCCGGTATTCGGCCTGCTTGGCCGTCTGGAAGTCGACGGGTTCGCCGGCGACGTCCCAGGACTCGATTGAAACAGGACAGGTGTGACGGTACAGGGCGTTCTGCAGGTGCTGGCCCAGAAGCCTGTCCAGCCTCCACAAGACCTTTTCCTCACGCGTGAATCCCAATGTTCAACCTCCTCGTTGGCGGGTCCCAGAAGACCCCGCACGTACATTGTCTTTTGCAACCTGTGCAAAAGTTAGTTTAGTTTACTTCTTTGTCGGTTGCCACCGCCTGCACCGCATTCCGCACACCTTTTTATGCCATCATCACAAATCTTTCCCTGGTGGTTGTGAATTTGTCTACTTCCTTGCGGTTAGACGGCTGGGAGGATGACTTCCCATCATGCCTCCCCTACGAGATTACCCGGCCGACCGAGGACGACACCCTGCCCTTTCGGATTCCGCCACGATGGGCACGGTCCTGGCACCGGCCTTCGCCGCGCAACTGCCTTTTCACCCCTTCACACCGCCGGCCAGGGAGTATGTCCCCAGGAAGCGGTTGGCGATGACATACATGATCACCACTGGGAGGGAATAGATCAGGGAAAAGGCGGCCAACTGGCCGTAGATGATCATCCCATGCTGGCCGAAGAAGGAGTATATGGTCACTGAGGCCGGCTGCTTGCTGGGCGACAAGAGGAGCATGTAGGGGACGAAGAAGTTCCCCCAGGTACCCATCAGTATGAAGATGCTGACGGCCGCCAGCCCCGGCTTCATCAGCGGAACCACCACCAGTCGCAGGGACTTAAGCATGCTGGCCCCATCCACCCAGGCGGCCTCCTCCAACTCGACCGGGACCGAGTCCATGAAGTTTTTGGTCATCCAGATGGCCATGGGGAGGGAGGATGCCGCAAGGAAGAGTATGGTTCCCGTCATTGAATCCAGGAGGTGGAGCATGACGAAGAGGGAGTAGACCGGGACCATCAGACAGGTGATCGGCAGGCAGGTGCCGAAGAGGATGGTGTAGAGGAAGGGTTTGTTGAACTTGGACCGGTACCGGGAGAGGGGGTAAGCGCACAGAACGGCGCAAGCCAGGACGATCACCGTCACCACGGCCGAGATCAGGAAGCTGTTCCACAGGGGAAGGAAGGTCTGGTCCTTGGTCATGATGGCTGCAAAGTTCTTCAGAGTCCAATGCCGGGGAATCTTGGTCTGGAAGGTGGCTTCCCCGTCGAAGGCGGCGAAGAAGAGCCAGAGCAGGGGGAGGATGAAGGCCACGAAGACAACTCCCATGGCTATGTAGGACAGCCAGGCGGACAGGCCATGCCTGGTGGGCGAGGTTGGGGTGTTCAGCCTCCCCCTGTGCCCGACCGTCCGGGCCGGGCGCCGGCCTGCAACCGGTTGTCTGATTGCTTCACTCATTGGTTACCCCTTTCTCGTCCTTGAGAGCGTTGACATAGACGATGCCGAAAATCGCACCGATGAAGAGCATGACCACGGCGATGGCGCACCCGTAGCCGATGTCGCCGAATTTAAAGGCCACCTTGTAGGCGAAGACTGGCAGTGTGGTGCTCTTGTCTCCGGGCCCACCGGAGGTCATGACGAAGATCAGAGTGAAGGCAGACATGGTCTGCAGGGTGATCAGCATGAGGTTGGTCACTATGGTCTGCTTGATAACGGGAACAGTGATATGGATGAAGACCTGCCAGGCGTTGGCACCGTCGACCACGGCGGCCTCGGTCAGGGACCGGTCCACCTCACCGATGGCGGCCTGGTAGTTCATCATGGAAAAGGCCGTACCTCTCCAGATGTTGGCCAATATGACCGCGAACATGGGAAAGAGGTAGAGCCATTCCGACCCATGCACCCCAAAAAGGGAGAGGATCTGATTGAGGGTGCCCTCTTTTGAGAAGAAGGCGTAGCAGGCGAACCCGGCAACCATCTCGGGCATGACCCAGGCGGCCACGACGGCTGTGGAGACGAACTTGCCGGCGATTTTGTTGGCTCTCTGTAGGAGGACCGCCAGGGCCAAGCCCAGAAAGTTTTGAGCGATTATGGCGCTGACCACGACGAAAATCACAGTCAGCCATACGGATCTGGGGAAACTTGGATCGGTGAAGAGGTGTGAATAATTCTTCATGCCGACGAAGGCGGGCGCTGTGGCGGTGGGCCCACTCAGGGAGACATTGGTCAGTGACCCGTAGAAGGCCCAGATGATGGGACCGAGCATGAAGACGGCCATGAGGACTATGGCGGGCAGGACCGTCCAGTACCGTTTTGCAGTATGCATTATGGCATTTCCTTTCCAGGACGGGAGGTCGGGCGCAGGGCCAAGAAGCAGGCCGCGCCCGACCGATCACCAGGTCCTATTCCCTGGTTGCAACCTTGTCCTGGCCGACGATGCCTGTTACCGCTTGGTCGTAGGCCTTGGCGGCCTCGTCTACCGACATTCCGCCGGTCACCACCTGCTCAGTAGCCTTCTGGATTTCAGCCGAAACCTTGGGGTACTCGCTCACGCTGGGGCGGACATGGGTGTAATCCAGTGCCTTGGTAGTGATCTCCGTGAAGGCGTTGGTGGCCAGATACTTGGGATCCTTGGCCACGTCGGACCTGACCGCGATCTTGGACTCCTTGATGTCCTTCTCCAATGAAAACTCCCTGTTGCCTAGGAGCTTGATGAACTCGAAAGCGAGCTCCGGGTTCTTGGACTTGCCGCCAACAGCCAGGGTCCACCCGCCGGAAGAGGTGACGTATTCTGGTTTCGCACCGGTCTTGCTAGGGAAGAGGGCAGCCCCCAAAGTCTTTTCGTAATCCGGCCACTCCTTGGACCCGCCTTTAATCCATGTGGAGGGCAGCCAGCTGCCGTCCAAGGTAAAGCCGATCTTGTCATTGGGAAGCCAATCCATACTGATCGTCCCGCCGATATTCACATCCTGCGCCTGGGCCGGAGTGGGGGCATAGCCCTTGTCATATATGGTCTTGAGGAAGTTCAGCGAATCCTTGAACCCTTGGGAACCGATGGTCCACTTCCCCGTCTTGACGTCCATCAGGGCCTTGTTTCCCTGCTTGGTTCCGTACAGCAATTGATAGAAGCTCTGCATGGATGTCCCCTCGCCGATGGCCGTCCCGGCGAACATGTTCATGGGGACCACACCCGGCACCTTGGCCTTGATCGTAGCCGCTGTGTCCAGCAGGTCCTGCCAGGTGTGCGGCTGCCAGGGAATAGGAATACCCGCCTTTTCGAAGACGTGCTTGTTGTACCAGATGACCCTGGTGTCAGTGTCGGCGGGGACCCCGTAGACACCGTCACGGCCTGTGCCGATCTTCTTGGCGCTCTCGATGTAGTACTTGTTCCAGTCCTCCCACTTGTCCACGAAGGGCTTGATGTTGTAGAGGTAGCCGGCATCGGCATCGGCCTGCAGACTGTCAGAATCCTGGTAGAGGACATCCGGTGCGGTCGCAGGCGACCGCTGTGACAGGGAGAGCTTGGTCTTGTAATCGGATTCCTGCGCCGAAATAGGCTGCAGGTCGACCTTCTTGCCCGGGTGCTCCTTTTCGAATATCTTCTTTGCCTTTTTTACCTGTGTATCAAACTGAGTGAACTGATCAGTCTTCTGATAGATGACTTTTATGGAGTCACCCCCCCCCCCCCGCGGAAGAGGACGACCCACCACAGGCGGACAAACAGAGCGACACAACTACCGCCAAAGCCGTCAGACCCAGCGACTTCTTCATTTTCTTGCCCATCTTGCTCCTTTGCACTTGTACGGCCCTACCTTGGAATATGGCATCTTCGACTTCTTATCCTTCGGTAGGATCGATTTAATCAATTTAAATGATTTATTTGGAGATTGCAAGTCTCCCTCACCCTGTCAGGGGTGAGTCTCAACCTGGCCCTCTCCCACCAGCACCATTACCGCCCAATCCCATGAATGAGCGGCTTTCCTGACGGTTGAGAGCCCTGTGACCACCTTCTCCGTGGCCTTCTGGCTTTCGACGAAGGAGGCCTTAAGATAGACCGTCACGCTGGGGCCGAAGCGGGCGAACCCGAGCGAGTCAGTTATCTGTCGGATGAAGGAGTAGCCGCCAGACAGGCAGGATCCTCAGCTATGCTCGACCTATTTTATCAATTCAATTGATTTATTGGTCGAGCACTAGGGTTTTCATATGCACCCGTACTCTGGGGCCCGGTTGCCGTGACGGTCCTCAGTGGGGCAGACAGCCGGAAGCCCGCGGTCCCGGCCCCTGCTCCACTTGCCTAGCGGATAATCCAGTAGCGTTCGGTTGGCTTGCCCTGGCTGTTCCCCCGAATAGCCTCGGCGGTCCTGCCTCCGACAGTCGGCGATCCAGTAACGCTCCGCCTGGTCCAGGGAGACGTAAATCCTCCAACCGCCGATGCCGCCTAGCTCATCGCCCGCTTCCCTCGCGGATCAGGCAGGTGTCCAGAGCCACGGGACCACGTGACCTGGTCACGCTGACCTCCAGGTGGCTGGTGGTCAGCGGGCCGACCTGTGTGAAGTGCTGATACCCAACGGCCCCTACTTCTGCCACCTGGCGGAGTTCACCGTCAAGTTCGGCACTGATGACGACCTGCTCCACCCGCTGGCCTACCTCGATGTGCTCGCGAAGAACGAGCCCATCCACCTGCCGGGGGCGGTCGAAATCAATGGCAACGGTGGGATGCTCATCATCCGCACCGGCCAGCCACCAGCCGGAGTCCACATCGGTGGACAGGAGGGCCTGTGGGTCACTCCCGCAGGCATTGGAGGAGACGGACACCTTGGCACCCTCGGTGACGGCCCCCTGCCAGAATTCCCGGATCCTGCGGCCCAGACCGGTCAGGGAATCAACGTCGGGCTGGCTGATCTTCCCCTGGGCGTTCGGCGGCACATTGAGCAGGAGATTGGCGTTCCCGCCGACAGTGTTGGACCAGATGTCGAAAAGTTCGTCAGCTGTGCGCACCTTGCCGTCCTCACTGGCATGGTGGAACCAGCCAGGCCGGATGGAGGTGTCAACCTCAGCCGGGTACCAGACCAGAGGGCCGCCGTACTGCTCAAGAACCTTGCGGCTGCCCAGGTCATCATCTTCAGAGCGCTTGGACCAACCGGGGCTGGCAAGTTGGTCCAGTTCCCCCTTGCCCATCTTCCACTCTGCGTGGCGGAGCGGGGCTGGAACCACACTCCATTCGTTCTCGCGTGCCTTGCCGGCCTCGTTGCCACACCAGCGGACATCAGGTCCGCAGATACTGATGACCGCTTCCGGCTGAAGGGCCCTGATTACATTGAAGTAGCGTTGCCAGTCATAGGCCTGGGTCTTGCCGTTGGGCCCCTCACCATTGGCCCCATCCATCCAGACACTGAAGATGGGTCCGTAGTGGGTAAGGAGTTCTATCAGCTGGTTGACATAGTAGTCGTCATAGGCCTTGCCCTGCCCGTAAGCGGCCTCGGTCCTGTCCCAGGGGGACAGGTAGACACCGAATTTGAGTCCGTGACGGCGGGCAGCCTGGGAGACCTCGCGGACCACATCGCCATTGCCTCCCTTCCAGGGAGAGCTGGCCACGCTGTGCTTGGTGTAAGCACTGGGCCAGAGGCAGAAGCCGTCGTGGTGCTTACAGGTGAGGATCACCCCCGTCATGCCAGCAGCTTTAAAGGTCTCCATCCACTGGTCGCAGTCCAGGTCCGCCGGGTTGAAGAGGGCGGGATCCTCGTGACCCAGGCCCCATTCGCGGTCGGTCATCGTGTTCATGCCAAAGTGCATGAAGGCATACATCTCCATGCGCTGCCAATCGAGCTGACGGCGGGATGGCTTGATATTGGCGAGATAATCCAGATTCATCGGAATCCTTCCTTGGAATTCGTCTTGTCGGTGGGTTGCCTGGGTCTGCGGTCTCCTGGCGGGTCTTTGCACTTCTTTGTCCGAGTCTGCTCATACCCCATCGGGCAGCCGAGACCCAATTAATTAACTTACCTCACAATTACTACGAAAGGAATTGACACGCATGAAGCATGAATCGGAGGGGACACCATTCACCTTCCCCTCGGAAGGATGCTCACAACTGCTGACGATGCAAATCGTTGGCTGTCCGCAGAACCTTGGGAGACA
This sequence comes from Bifidobacterium sp. POST2/T3 (B1), assembly GCF_058197115.1. NCBI lineage: Bacteria > Bacillati > Actinomycetota > Actinomycetes > Bifidobacteriales > Bifidobacteriaceae > Bifidobacterium > Bifidobacterium sp. POST2/T3 (B1). Next base: position 15,767 of record NZ_JBVPQK010000005.1, on the reverse strand, counting down.
AAAAGGCCTCAGGATTGTCCACAGGAGCCGAGGTGATGTGCCAGACGACCGACTCCCCGGGAAGGAGGGTGGCCATGCCGCCGTCGATTGAGGCAGCAGGGTCCACCTTGTCCACCATGCAGAAGACGTCACGGGCATATGTCCGAGCGGTCAGGGTCAGTCGGTAGCCGCGTTCCTCTGCCTCAATAGAGGCTTCGAGGGGGTCGGGCCGGAGGGCCTGGTCGACAACCTCAGCCGGATTGTAAATGGCCCTAGCAAAACCTGGTTGGTCGGAATTAGCCACGAGAATCTCCTGGGCAGGGTCGCCGAAGGTAGCCACGGCGGCCTCCAGAACCACCTGGGCCTGTCCTCCTGCCGGTATAGAGACCCGGGCGATTTGATCGGCCAGAACGGTTCCATCCAGGCGGCGGCGCTCCACCCGCCACTGGCCTTCCCAGTCCTGACGGGTGTCGTTGACAATGACCAGGGCCAGCTGGTCGGGGGCAACAGGCATGCCAGCCCAACTGTGCTCAGCCCGGTAGGCCTTTGAGACCTCGGGCTGAATGGAGGCTAGGCGAGGAGCGAAGAAATCGCGCGAGGCGAACCAGAGGGGCTTGCGATGCCCGTCATAGTCCACCGCCGCCCACGAGATCACCGGCCAGTCGTCATTGAGCTGCCAGACCAGGGTGCCGGCATTCACCGGCTCCAGCGAGCGCATGTACTCCACCCCGAATCGGATGGCCTGTGCCTGCTGCAGCTGACAGGCCCAGTGCCAGTCCTCAATGTCCTCCCAGCGGTCACTGGGAATCAGCCAGGAATGTGGCCCATCCGAACGATGACCGTTGACCACGCCGCCGTAACTGATGTCATAGAAGTCACCCGGAGTCAGGTGGGAACGCATACCCCGGGAGAGCTTGATGTTGCCATCGATGGCCTTCTGATGGACCAACATTTGGGTACCGAAGGGGTCCAAGGGGCTGTCATGCACCACTCGGGTCAGGGTGCTCCAGGCAGGAGGCGCCTGGTATCCAAATTCGTCAGCGAAGCGGGGCTTGTAATCCCTGTAGGCCCTGTAGTCCTTGTTGTTCCACACATCCCAGATGTGCACGGTCCCGTCGTTGTCCTTGTTGGGCGAGGTGTACTTGGTGAAACTCATCGGGGAACTCGGCAGGTAGATCCTGGTCGGATCCAGCTGTGCGAATAGACGGGGGAAAAGATCCGAATAGTATCCATCACCCCAAGGGCGTTCCCCGTAGCCGTACGCGTTGGGGGCGGCCGAGGGGTCGGCCAGAGCGTTCTTGAACCCGCCCCAGTCGGCATAGGCCGTGTAGTTCTCGTTGGATCCGTTCCATACGACCAGGCTGGGGTGCGGGGAGAGCCGGCCGATCTGCTCCCGGGCCTCCGCCTCAACCTCTGACCAGTTATCCGGGTCCTCCGGGTAGGCGGCGCAGGCGAACATGAAGTCCTGCCAGACCATCACCCCGTTCTCGTCCGCCATGTCATAGAAGTCATCGGACTCGTAGTATCCACCTCCCCAGATCCTGACCATGTTGGAATTGGACTCGACCAGGTCCTTCATCCGGCGTTGGTAGCGATCCCTGTTCATCCGGGTCATGAAAGCATCGTCGGGAATCCAGTTGTAACCGTGGGCATGCACCGGTACTCCATTGACGGATATGCGGAAGGGACGGCCGTTCTCGTCGGCCGCTGTGTCCACACTGACCGTGCGGAAACCCACCCGGCCTGCCCACATGGCCTGGGGACGGGATTCATGGGACCCGGCGGCCGTCTCCTCCTGACCTGCCGTGACATCGACTGTGTAGAGGGGGTGGTCACCATAGCCCAGGGGCCACCAGAGCTGTACATCCGGCACCCTGAGGACCAGGCGGACCGTGTCCGCGCCGGCACGGAGGTAGGAGCACGCCTGGACGTCGGCTCCGTTGCCACCGAGATGGACCCGCACAGGTATCCCAACAGACTGGGTGCCAGGCCGGGCCGTCTCATCGATGCCGGATCTGCCGCGACCACCGGCGCGTTCCAAATCCACATCCACGGTGAGCAGGCCCTCGCCCTGGTCGTCGACATCTACCAGCGGGCGAACCTGGGCAATTCTGACACCGGACCAGGAATCGATGCCTATGGGTTGCCAGATTCCAGCATTGGCCACGTCGATTCCCCAGTCCCATCCGAAGGACGAGGCCGCTTTCCGGAGCTGGTTGAAGGGGTGGTTGTCATGAGGGTAGTAACCCAGAATCGCCTGCCGTCTCTCCCCCTCGCGGACGGGAGAGGTGAAGGAGACGACCAGCGTGTTTCCCCCCTCCTTGAGTAGATCGCGCACATCCCACCGGTAGGAGCGGTAGGCGTTCTGGGTGCTGCCAACCGGTCGGCCGTTGAGTTCCAGTGCGGCTACCGTGTCCAGTCCGTAGGCCACCAGGTCGTGACGCTGCGAACCGTCGTCGTGCCAGTCGAACCGGCAGGTGAACTGCCAATCCACATCCCCGATCCACTGTTGGGCCTGTTCATTGTCCCCGTCATAGGGGTCACCGATCAGGCCGGCACGGAGGAGGTCCATGGTCGCCTCCCCCGGTACTCGGGCCTCGACCCCATTGGCCAGACGATCGCGTAGATCCTCCGGCGCCACCTGAGGATTGAGGGCTGTCATGGTCCAAGCCCCGTCAAGAGGGGTGAATGTGGATGGGTGATGTGTGAGCATGGTGCTTGTCTTCCTTGTCTTGCGCTCCGTCGGCAGAGGCTTCAACCTTTCCCCGAAGTCCCGTGATGGTCATTCAACGCGGTGTACTCCTGCACCACACTAGCAAAGGGACGGGCCGAACTTCAGGCAGCGACGAGTCTGGCAATCGGGAGGGTCAGCCGTCAGGAACCAGGCCCGATGGGGTCATCCGGTGGACAGGCCGTCACGATGTGCCGTCGGCCAAGTATGAGGTATACTGTGCCATGTTGCCCCTCTGGCTCAATGGTTAGAGCAGCGTCCTTTTAAGTCGTGGGTTGTGGGTTCGAATCCCACGGGGGGCACTTTGGATTGCCGATTATTTAATACCAGTTACTAGGTTCCGTAAAAGATCAATCCCACGAGAACACGAGATCTGATTCAATGCCCAGGTATCACAACCCTCACACAGCAACCATTAGGGCCATCCGCCTGCGCAATAGTAGGCAAGGCTTCGTATGCATAGCCTTGATCCATTTGCTGAAGCTCAGTATCTGCCGCGCCTGCCCAGCACCTGATCGTGGGATCCCAGTCGCAGTATATAGGCGGCATCGCCCTCCCTATGCCACACCAGCAGCAAATCTCCAGCATTGCCTATATGGCATTCATATACTGCTGCATAACCTTGCAGTATATGCATTCGATGACGCGCCTCTAAAGTACGAAGCGATGCTTCGGAATTCTCTGCTATCAGATCTAGCACCTCCTCGACCGGCTCTAATGGGACGTGCTTGCGAGCCATGCGCTTCAAATCCCTCGCGAAAGCACCAGTGGGAACCAGCGCAAGCCTCATCGGTCCACGCCAGCAGTTGCCAGCACGCCATCCACCAGGTCCTTTCCTGTGGCATACCCCTTAGTCTTCCCCCTCATGGCTAGAAGGCGCGATTCCTCCAAGGCTTCTTCGGTTTCGACAGGTAGGCCCAAGCTGAAGTCCAAGGGCACCCGCTGCTCCCGAATAATCTGCTTGTAAAAGGCTCTGGTGACCGTAGTCATATCCAGACCAAGCTCCTTCACGATATGATCCACCTGTTGCTTGTCTGCATCGGATATACGCACCGTAACCTGAGACATCTTCTCCATCGGAGCCCACCTTCCTTGTTATCTACAATTTTGTATTAAGGTGCAAAAATACAGGAGATTTCATACTTTAATACAAAATTGCAGTACATGGTAATGCATCAATGTGCATAGCTGACAGCAATAACACCCATCTGTTGCTTCATGGTGTGAGAGCGATGGATTCATTCATCCTTGTTTATCCTCAGTGATGTCTTTGCCAAGCTCGACCCGTTCGACTAATACTCACAGCTTTTAGGCAGGTTCAAAACATGCACAATGCCTTTTCCCTATGTGGGCATAACCGGACCCGATTCGACTGCTACAACTACAGTGAAGAAAGCCAGGCACCATTTAAATCCCTTATCTATATTCTTCGAAGGTTATCGGCACAGACTGCATACGGAAAGCTGATCAGATTGAAGAAATGCACAGTTAACGCCACCAGAGATTACATATTCCGTTATACATTTACTCACTGACCCTTAGCAAAAAGTCTCTTTTAATTACTTGAAGTAGTTAGCATACAGCCCTTTTCCGGTCTTTGGAATCCCTCTGAACAGATGCTTGTCCCGATGTAGGAAGCCCGCACTTCCTCCTCCATTGCTTATAACAACTTATACGAACTCAAACATGTTACGAATCCGTGATGGTCTGTTCTCGGGGGCATTACACAAACCAACTCGGCGTACATGCAGATGAGACCGATTTATCCGGTTTATTCCATGCGTTATATCAGGAGATTATTATGCATATTTAGATATCTCGATGATTAGGCAATAGGAAGGGATGTCATGCCGGTTCCTGATCAGTTGGTAATCCTCGGCAATGGTTTTGACCTTCAGTGCGGGCTAGCTTCGACATTTGAGGCTTTCGAGAACCCACGCAAATATATGATTAGCACAATCATACGAACTTATGCGCACAAGGGCTATGTAGGTGGCATATCTCTGACGCCTAGTGACGATCAAGAGCAACCAGGTAAATCTCTGGCTGCTGATTTCCGGGCTCAGGGAATTACTGCTTGGGATCTTATTCTTATCGCAGACGAACAGGTACGAACATGGTATGACGTGGAAGCTTGTATCAGAGACTGGCTCACGGGCTACGCGGAAGGCCATCAACGTCCTGGTGAGAATCAGTTACGAGCAGTAAGAAATGTATACTCGCAATATATAGAAGTAACAAAACAACCAGTATCCATCGAAGACTTCGTCGCAATGGCAAATTTGAACAACTGTCTTAATGATACCAAATTTGAACAACTGTCAGTGGACCAACAGGTCGCTAAGCTATTGCTCAAATGGTATAAATGCGATGCTGACGATGATTCGATTATGAAAGTTATGATGCAGGAGCTCCATCGCTTAGAAACAGCTTTCTCGAATTATATGGAAAATGAAGTCGCTGGCAACAAAAATTACTGTAACCATGCCTGTCTTTTACTAGATGGGCTCATGAATGATCAACTAAACGATTATGATTCTCTGCTCGTCAATAACACATACAAAATAGGTGGGGACATCTCATTCGGAAGCTCTTTCAATAATGTGAGAATACTTGATTTCAATTACACCGACCCCATCTACGGCATCAAACCCGCACCTACCCTCATCAACATCCACGGGAACATACATGGCGGGGGCATCGTTTTCGGAATCGATAGCAACAGCGTCGATACCGATGATTCCAATTACCCAGGTCTGGTCAAATTCACCAAGACCTATAGGCTCATGGCACTGGGCAAGGGCCGCAAGACCGAACTGGTCCATCCCCATGTAAGCGGACAACCAGGCAGTGAAACCAACATGATTAAGTTCTTCGGCCATTCCCTGGGTGACCCTGATTACTCGTACTTCCAAGCCATCTTTGATGAAGTGAACCTGTACGGAAGCGATACCCGACTGGTCTTCTACTACAACCAAAACCGCTCGAATGAGAACGACGCTGATAGGGAGAATGGAAATACGGCAGGAGAAAACGCACAGGAAGAGATGTTCGAGAAAGTCAACCGACTCATCACCACATATGGGCAAACTTTGGACAACAAGGACCACGGCCGTAACCTCATGCACAAACTGCTCCTGGAAAACAGACTCAAGGTCGTCCAAGCCCCGGTCTGACAGGGGTAACCGCTTTCTGAGGCAATCCCTTAACTGTCAGAATGCGAGCCAGCCTGACTCTGTAATCTTCTTAACCTTGTGCAAGCAAATTATGCACTCGGTTGACGCTGGGCTTGGCTGCAATCACCTTTCGGCAAGAGCATCTTTGGAACCACGCCGCTGATTGATTATAGCCATGCTACGTCAGAAGCTGTGGGCCGATTGCCACTCCGACCCTACCTGGAAGCCACCGAACAAGAGCAAATAAGCAACCAAAGCGTAAGGCAAAGTCACTAATGCCCCTGCCTCACTTTTTAATCTGAAGCAGAGATATTGGACTTACAGACCAGAAATAGCATGCTGTAATTAAAGGAATTCTGGCTGCACCTTTCCCACCCCACTCAGTTTTCTGCGCTCGCCTCCACCGGCAGGTCCTTTGCAATCCTGGACGTATAGGTTCCATTCTTCCAATCAGCGAGGTTGCCGACCACATAGACACGGCGCTTAGCTCGCGACACAGCGACGTTGAGCAGATTGGGCGACCCGTTAACCCATGAACGAGAGCCTTCTCCACGCCTGCCAACTCTGCTGCCAAGGACGATGAAGACCACATCAGCTTCCCGCCCCTGGGAGGTGTGTACGGTTCCGGCCTGGCTTGATGCCAGCCGGTTCGCCTCGCTGCTGTTGCAACCAGTGCATCGCCGCAAGGCATCCGCAAAGGTGTCGCACACCCCGTTAGCCACAGCCCTGAACGGAGCGATGACCAGAATATTGGTGGGGTCGATCCCGCCCTGGAAGAGCCCGCACAGACGCTTGCGAAGTTCGCAGCCTTCCTGCGGCCTCCACTGCGTTCTCCCGGCTTCGCCGAATTTCGGCGGCACATCGTACCAGCAGGAGGCCGGCAGCTCATCGCCCGCATGGGGTCCGGACGAATATGCGCAGGGCTGATGCTCCGGCCCTACACGAACCATCCTGCCAGAGTAGGCCATATCGTTGCACATGGAGAACATAGGCTCATCGCAGCGCCGATGGACCACCAAAGGCATCCCCAGCCAATGGTCATCCGTCTCGTCCAAAAGGCCACAAGGCGTCTGGTAATCAACCAAGGCCTGCATACTTTCGGACTCCAGTCCCAGGCGCTGGAGATGATGGGTGCTCGCCAGAAGTTCACGCATCGGCTTGGGCATGGTATCCACGGGCTGAAGCTGCATAGGATCTCCAACTGCAACCGCATGTTTCACGCGCTGCAGCAGACCGGCAGCAGCCTGGGGCAGGGCTTGTCCAGCCTCATCCACAATCGCCCAGCCGAGCGCCTCCTTGCCTATCCCCGAAAACATTCTGGATATTGAAGCAAAGGACGAGGAAACGACCGGGATCACCAGGAATAAGGTCTGCCAAGCCACCAGTCTCTCTTCATCCGTAAAGCTATTCGACTGCATCACGGCGCAAACGAGGGAAAGATTACACTTGAATCGGTAGGAAGCACCTATGACGGCCTGCTGGTGAAGAGCTAGCGCATTGATGTAAACCTCCGTCCGCGCCTTGCTCCATTCCCGGTCCATCCACACAACATGATCATCGTCAATGTCGGGCCTAGGCCACTGAACCTGCTCAGCCTCAGTAATCTGCTGCTCTAGGTCTTTCAACGTTTTGTCCAAGATCGTAATCTGTGTTTCGCATTCCCCTAACTTCTGATCACCGACTTCCAACCCTCTGTAGAGGGACTGCAACCGCTGATGGGCCGTGCTGGCCTGCTGATCAAAATGTTGCTTTGCACGACGTGCCTGCTCCAGATCAGTACGTACCCTAAGCTCATCCTGCTGCCTTTCGTGGCTGTGGAAAAACGACCTTAAAGGATGCGCCTTCCAATAAGACAAGTGAACCTGACAAATGCTATCAGCCTGCTCCCAAACAGCATGCGCTTTATTGACAGCCCGGCCAACCTCCGACATTTGCTGTTCCACTGATTGAATCTGTCTGACATACTTTGAGCGGTTTGCTTTCATGCCATGAAGTAGTTCATTGAGAGTTTCCAGCTTGGTCGATAGCACAGTTCGCTGATTGCACAAGTCTGAATAAGAACGCGCAAGATTGTACTGGGTAATTTTCTTGATGCGAATGCTCTTTTCTTTCTCCAATGCATCATTAAAGTCATCCTTGGCCCGTACCCATTTTTCCTCGCTGCCTTTTTCACCTGGCACGTATTCCAATGATTTCTTTATAAATCGTTCGAAGGGCTTCAGGAATTGTTTTTTATTGCTCATGTTCCCCAAGACCGCCGATATAAGAGCCCAAGCGGAGGAGGTATTTAAAGAGCTGCTCCCTTTCTCCTGACTATTGCGATCGGCAATATGTCCGGCAATGTCGCGAAAAGCGAACCCACAAGGAGCCTGTTTGAAGTGACTCCCAATGTAGGATTCCCACTCGCTGTCTATAGCATCGACACTGGGCAGATCCCGGCTTACGTTTTCCACAGCCTTGTTATTACTGGAAGCAATGACAATCTCAAAGCCGGTCACAGACGGATTAAGCGTCCAGTAGTCATAGTCCTCGTTTGAGGCTGCTGTGGCCTTCCTCAGAGATTTAAAAATATCCAAAGGACTGGAGAGTTCCGCCAACCGCCGGGCCCTGGCCACAATAATCTCGGCCACCACATCCTTGAGCAGGGTGGTCTTGCCTGTTCCAGGAGGGCCATTGACACCTAGAAGCGATGAGCTGCCATATCCTTCCAAGGCCGCCCGTATTTGATTAATCGCCAGCTGCTGGCCTGTCGACTGAAATTGATTGGAAGCACTTGGCCATCGCCCGAACGGCATGCTGGCAGGTTCCGTGAAGTCGCCGACCAGATGCCCTTCGGGGTCCTTCTGCAGATCGAGCCGTCGAGGATGACCAACCGATAGATATTGCCTGACCGGTTCAGAAAATATTTCAGGCCCATTTTGATAAAGGTCCTCAAGATCTTCGAGGAAGAAGGAGTCCATCATTTCGCCATTCAACGATTCTGAACTGGCTTCCAGATGGCAATTGGCATAATCCCTGATCAGAGGTGAGCCGTCAGCGCGAGCGAAAAGAGGAGAGCTACTCACCGCGCGGTCATCCAGTCCCATCCGATCCGCTGCATGCTCAATGAGGCTTTCGATCTCATAACTGCCGACCGGACCTGCCTTGTACATCGGTCGGCCTGCTTCGTCCCCAGAGTCTTCCCCAGCCAGACGATTGAATTCGGATTCGAGATTGCTTTCCGTATCGTCAAATACTTCGATATGTGGCCACCCAGCCGGGCAATCGGGCCAGCCCTCATGATTGAACAGGCAGGAAACCGCTTTGGCATATTGCGAGAGCATCAACGATCTTGGGACCAGACAGCCATCATCCCCTACGCAGAACTCCATGAGGGAAGCCACGGCAGAAGGACCGCCAGCGCGCTTGCTCTGCCGATGGGCAAGCTCCTGTAACACCTCATCCTGAGCAGTCTCCTCGGCTGGCGAGAGCTCTCGAACAAGCTTGGCTGCCTTCAACAGCGCATTCGTGACTACACGCTGGGAGAGCCCGACTGCTATTCGAAAACGTTCATGCCTAAGCCATCGATTTTGTCGTCCTACCCCTTCTTGCTGCTCCGAGCTCTCGCCAGGTTTTACCACCTGGTGGACGGGACGACGTGCGAATCGACGGTCATAGTCCTTGCGATAAACGGCACAGGCTGAGCCAGGTCGATTGGCCTTTGCTGACAGCTTTTCCACCACCTGTAGCAGGCGCGAAACCATGGAATCCGTCAGCTCAGTACCTGCCGGCAGAGGGCCGGGCTGCTCAGCCACCTCTAGCCATAACCGGTTCGTCTCCCCAAGCAGACCGGTTATAGTCTGTTCGTCGAGCCCTGATTTTGCCGCCTGCGCACGCAGCCAATTCTCGGTATCCTCTGCGAATGAGAAGGGTTTGGTCAGCCGAGCGTACATGTCTGTCTGCAGCCGGTATATTTTCCTGCTCTGCAGGTCGTTATAGAGGTTTGTATAGGAACGACGCTCATTGTCAACCGGCCCGATGAGAAGATCAGCATGAATGCCATCCCATGGAAGTCGCTCCTGCTCAGAAACGCTTACCCTGTGGTCGTCGTTGCGGGAGGAGGATAAAGCAATGAGCTGGTCATCCCTCCAATTTTGTGGCGAGAACAGTTCAACCGCGCACCAATATGACAAAACATCCATTGCATGCTGTTGCTCATCGTCCCCCATATTTGCCAGTATGCGGATAAGCGGGGACAGGCACGAGAATCAGGATCCATGCTCCAGGAGTCAAACTGTTAGACGGAAGCATAAGGTTATGGACGCGCACAAGTCGCAAGCCAGGGCAGGGACACCGAATCTGACCGAATCCCGTATCAACCTTAAAACCGTCAAGCCCAAAAGGAATTGGAATAAGTAGGCTCCTAGCACGTTACGGCATCTGGCTAAGTGCTCCGTCATTCATGTGGAAAAATTCATCTGCGATTTGCTTAAGCTCACCCTGGTGGTGACTGGCGATGATTATAGTCCTGCCCTGATTGCGCTGCCTGATCATCTCGTCCAGGAAGATCCCCACAGAATGCTCATCCAGACCATTCGTAGGCTCATCCAACAGAATCAGACGCTGGTGTTCCATTAGGGCCTGCACAATAGCGAGCTTCTGCCGCATGCCCAGCGAATAGGATTTAACCTTCTCATCCACATGGCCATCAAGGCTGAATTCAGTCAGTAGCCGTTCAGTTTCATCAGCATCAAAAGTGTGGTTGATGTTCCCCAGATAACGGAGGTTCTGCATGGCAGTTTCACTGAGCACAAACCCCGGGTTCTCGATGATCAGGCCGATGGGCTCAGGAAGTCGACGATTGAAAACCACAGGCTGACCTCCAATTGTAACCTTGCCGGAATCCGGCCGTATAAAGCCGCATATGGCTCGCAGCAGCATTGTCTTGCCCGATCCGTTGGGACCGACTATGCCATAAATACGTCCTGAATCAAATTCAGCTTCAACTTGATTGAGCACCCGCTTACCTTTGTAGGTCTTGCTCAGGCTGTCAACATGAACGAACATGGGGAGTTCTCCTTATCAAATGGGCGTTAATTGTGCTATGAGGCGGCTTCATGACACTCACGCGATTCGGGGATGATCGCAGGCCACAGCGTTCGCGGCAATCAGCGCGACCGTAAGGGCAAGCAGCGATGGAAGCCATAAGGGTAGAGGACCTGCATGCGCCGTGGAAAACCACCGCGCAGCCGGCCAAAAAGACAGTAGGGACGCATAAATAACGAGAGCAACAATGTAGCCAGCCGCCCGGTTTGCCAGAAGATAGGAACAGTTAACCATAAGAAGCATGCAGAACAGGGTCAGGCCAGCACAAATAGCGGTTGACAGCAGTTGACCAGGAACCAGATCAGGTATCACCACAAAAGCGATGCATACCTGAATCCCTGTAAAGACCAGGCAGTAAAGGGCTAAAAGTGCCAGGTAACTGGCGAAATGTCGAATCCCCCGATCCTGACGGATGTAGACCAGCGGATTCGGTATAGCCAGGTATTCCGAAAGCTGCTCAAGAGGCAGGGCCATTCCAGTAATCATGAAAACCAGGGCGTGCATGTTAGTCAAGAGATTTGACTCCTGGGGATTTTCACTGAGACGGTACATACCCATAAATATGCTACTTGGTTTCCTACTGAGATAGTAGTTGGTCACCAGAACGGCAAAGGCCAGCAGAATAAGGGTCCGCAGACCGTTACGTGGTCCAAGTTGCTGCATTGCTCTTCGTAGCGCGTGCATTTCAATCACCCAGTCGATCAGTATTACCGAAAGCTGATGAGTTAGCCAGAACCATAACCGGGCAATAGATAATGAAAGGGACAATCTGTTGTATAACCACAAATTTCCAATAAGGAGCAACAGGGTACCAAAAGTAAAATACAAACCTAGTAGCGTTACCCGCCAGTGGACTCAACAACCAATCCGCAATAGCGAAAAAACCAATGATAATAGGCAGGAATCGTCCCCAGGATATTCCAAGGTTGTTCAGCAGCAGGCAGACCAGACCCACAGAGATAATCATCATGAATATTTGCACAGGAACCATCAGGGAAACAGACAAAGCCATAGGTGTTATCTGCTGGCCCTGCAATGGGAAATCAATCAAGAAAAACAACAGCCACGTGTATAAAGCTCCGACGATACCGACAAGTGTGCACCACAGCAAGTTGGTTTTCAACTGCAAACGCGGATCGCGCCTGACCATTTCGAAGGTCGAATACCTAGCACTTCCAGCGTATAACAGCATCAGGAATACGGGCAATACTCCGATAGTGGGGCAGTTGAGCATGAACCCCACATAGTCCATCACTGGATCCTTCTCCATGTTGAGAAATAACTGGGTCGTGCAATAGATAAAGCCAAATAGGAAGAGTCCGGTAAGAACCATTTTGGAACCGAAGGAGGAACGACGCAGGTAGATCAGATGATTAATCATGAAACATCTCGGCTTCGTTTGAATGCAACAAGTGAGGCCGATATGACAACCGGCAGGCATACCGAAAGGGCCATTCCTACGAAGATCTGCACAAGTTGTCGAGAATCTGCGCCCCCAGGAGCAGGGAAGAGAAATATCATATGGCTCCATTGGTCGGGCACAAGAAAATTGGTCATCCCTGGGAGCATCCACCAGAGCATGCTAAGGACGAAGGGGATGAGAACTTCAACATACCTATGGGTGGTAAAGAACGATGCAGCGACGGCAATATCTGCGAACAGGCCCGAAAGAATGAATACCATTAGCATGACCGTGAGGATAGCCAATGGCTGATTGAAGCGGTACAACGGATACAGCCACGAATCTGAATAAATGAGCACGTATTTGGATCCGTCAACCAAACCCGTGGCATCCGCGACATCACCATTGATGAAATTCATGTGTGGGTTCATGATTGCCGCAATAACCAAGTTTATCAAAAGCGGGCTCAACCCCCCTATGCCTCCCAAAACAAATCCGGATGCCAGCGAGGTGTTCATGATTTTGCCGCGTCCCTCGCGTCCCAGCATTCCACTCATGCGTCGACTATGCCGCTCGATTGCAGCTACACTGCCGCCTACAAGAGCAGCAAGAAAAGGAAGAATGAATAGATAAAGTCCCGATCCAGTCCCATCGCAACTGAATAACATCACGTCGCTGAGGAAAGTCAGTTCATGACCAGGAGCTAACCGAAAGCCAGCATAATGCGTCGTCGAATACTGGATTAGGAAAAGTGCAATCGACATCGCAATTACCGAAACCATTCGAAGACTAGTCAAGCTGCGAGAGATTTGAGCCTTAGCCAGGGATGTATTAATCAAAATACTCCTCCGTTGAACATAAGAGTTGACAAGTCCCTTCATCCATCTAATGGTCGATGAGGCTAACCGTTGCCTCACTCACACTGAACCGGATCTCCGCACACCGTAACACTGCCATAGTGACTAATGTTTGTAACACTTTATTGAGAAATAAGTCTCACTGTCAAATCAGCGTTTCGTCATCTTCTATTTTCCAGCTCTAATACGGCCGAATTCACATCGAAAAGCTATAGTCATTCCTCGACACTCTGTATCCCTTTATCATTCAAACGGTTGCTAATTGTGCAGGAAAGTTGAAAAATGGGCCAAACTGCAGATGAAACCGACAGTGTCAATGTTGATAATTTTGTTCAACACTACCTCTGTATGGAAAAGAGTGATGAAGTGGCACACAGCTGATCCATAATGGCTTTGCGGAAGATGAAGTAGGGCGCAAACTGTGCCCTCACTGAATGCGGCGACAGCGAGTGCAGTCGCCGCATCAGGAAGAAGCGATGTTATGCCCGTACCCGTCTGACTGCCCAGTTGAATAGTTTGCGCAGTTCCGAGGCCACAAGGACCAGGGAGGCCAAAGCGATGCACTCCAGCCAGGCCTGGGGCTGGAGGGGGACAGTGCCGAAGGCCTCGCCCAGGAAGGGCACGTAAATCACCAGGAGCTGGAGCAGTATGGAGACACCGATGGCGCCCCAGAGCCAGAGATTGCTGAAGAGACCCAAGAAGGCCGACTTGCGGGAGGAGCGGGAGGCCAGTGCGTTGAAGAGCTGGGCGAAGACCAGGATGGTGAAGCCCATGGTCCGTGCCTCCCTGATCTGCGCCTCGTGACCGATTGCCTGGACGGACCTGTCGGTGAAGAGGCCGCCGCTCAGGTGCATGTCCATGCCAATCAGGGTGACCACAGCCATGACCAGGCCTATGTAGATGATGTCAATCCACATGTCCCGGTCGATCACCCGGTCGTTGATGGATCGAGGAGGGCGATCCATCAGATCGTCGGTCTGCGGGTCCACGCCCATGGCCAGCGCCGGGGCCGCATCGGTCAGGAGGTTGATCCAGAGCAGCTGAGTGGCCAGCAGCGGCACGGTCACGCCTGCCATGCCGGGCTGCGATATGCCCAGAAGACCAGCGAAGACCACACCGCCGAAGACCGTGAAGACCTCGCCCATGTTGGAGCTGAGCAGGTAGCGCAAGAACTTGCGTATGTTGTCGAATATGCCTCGGCCCTCTCGCACGGCCTGGACGATGGTGGCGAAATTGTCGTCCGCCAGGATCATCTTGGCCGATTCCTTGGTGACCTCGGTCCCGGTGATGCCCATGGCCACGCCTATGTCCGCAGTCTTGACAGCGGGGGCATCATTGACGCCGTCGCCGGTCATGGCCACAACATTGCCCTGGTCCTGGAGCGATTCGACGATTTTCAGCTTGTGCTCGGGGGCCACGCGGGCGTAGACGGAGACCTTGGAGGTGGTCTCCCGAAGTTGATCCGAGTCCATGGCATCCAGCTGCTCGCCGGTGCAGGCGGGCTGGCCGGGCTTGATGATACCCAGGTCCCCTGCGATTCTGGCCGCAGTGAGCGGATGGTCGCCGGTGATCATGATCGTTCTGATACCGGCCTTGTGAGCCTGGTCCACCGCCTGGCGGACCTCGGTGCGGGGCGGGTCGATGATGCCGACCATGCCCGTCCAGATCAGATTGCTCTCAAGTCGGGTGCCTTCCTGGATCACCTTGTCGGCAGACAGACGGACCGCCGGGGCATGCTGAGATATCTGAGACAACTGGTCCGCCTGGTCTGTCCCAACCGTGCTTGACGGCTCCTCCCCCTCATCGGATTCGGTCAACGCCGACAGCTCCTGGTCGGATATAGGCCGGAAAGCCTGTCCCAAAGTCCTGTACGCATCCGCCGAGAGGCTGCCGACCCGGGCAAGTATCCTCTCCCTATCGGCACTAGTCATAGACCTGACCTGGCCACCATCGAGAATCCGGTCGCATCGGCCAAGCAGCACATCGGGAGCGCCTTTGCAGAAGAGTCGCGATCGCCCTTCGCCGCCATCATTCGGGGCAGCCAGAACCGACATGAGTTTGCGCTCGGATGTGAAGGGAATCTCGGCCAGACGGCGATAGCCATCAGCCTTGGCATCGGCACCGACTTTACGGGCGGCGACAATCAGCGAGACCTCTGTGGGATCACCGACGATCTGCCAGTGACCCTGTCCCGATCCAGACTGGGCCTGGGAATCCGGTTCGGCCTCGTCCACCTGCCAGTGAAGGTCTCCGTCGTTGGCGATGGTCCCGACCATCAGGGTCTCTTCAACCGCCTCAGCCAAAGTCGAATCGATGGTGTCCGTCGGCCGGTCGTCGGAACCTCCGGCCTCGACCGGCTGCATGGTTCCCTCCGGAGCGTACCCGGTGCCAGTGAGCCTGACCTGCCCCGAGGGGACGACCACCCGTTCAACGGTCATTTCATTGCGTGTAAGAGTCCCTGTCTTGTCGGAGCAGATGACTGATGCCGATCCCAGGGTCTCCACCGAGCTGAGCTTCTTGACGATGGCATGATGCTT
>NZ_JBVPQK010000004.1:0-33090 GCF_058197115.1 Bifidobacterium sp. POST2/T3 (B1) | reverse complement strand
TGGGGTGTTCGAATGACATATTCTGCCTGCGCCTCCTGCTGGCTGTGGATGCTTCCCGCCTATTCTATGCGCGACCGACCCCGATTGAAGGCCGAAACAGCCGACTGTCACATCGGCC
The DNA here is from genome assembly GCF_058197115.1 of Bifidobacterium sp. POST2/T3 (B1). NCBI lineage: Bacteria > Bacillati > Actinomycetota > Actinomycetes > Bifidobacteriales > Bifidobacteriaceae > Bifidobacterium > Bifidobacterium sp. POST2/T3 (B1). The sequence goes on along the minus strand of NZ_JBVPQK010000004.1, from coordinate 32,972 downwards.
AAACGCACTACCATGGAATCAACATAGTAAGAACCGAAATTTCAAGGAGGCCGGACGTGACCGCATCCGCACAGGAGCATCTACAAGGAGACACCGATCCCAAGAACGTGGACCTGGATGAGCAGAACATGGACGATCGGGTGAACAACCGAACCCTGCGACCCAATTCCCCCGCCTTCCAGAAGTTCATGACCACCGGCTGGCAGGCCCAGGAGCCCCAGATCGAGCCATTGGAATCCAGCAAATACACCGAGCGCCGCCTGCGTGAGCTAGGCCGACGTTTCCCCGGTGAGCGCCTGGTCATCCCCGCTGGTTCCTACAAGACCCGAAACAACGACAACGACTACGCCTTCCGCCCAGACACCACCTTCGCCTATTACACGGGCCTGGGCGAGGACTACGAACCCGGAGCCATCCTGGTCCTGGACCCGGTGGACCCTGACAGTCCTGAGGCCGCCAAGGGCCTGACCCATACCCCTGAGCTCTTCGTCCACCCCCGGGCCGATCAGTCCACCCGCGACTACTATCGGTCCGCTCAGTACGGAGAGTACTGGGTGGGTCCCCGGGCAGGTCTGCGGGAGCTGGCCGTCATGACCGGCATCCCCACCAAGGACATTGCCTCCTTCCCTGATGCCATCGCCAAGGATCTGGGGCCGGACCAGGGAGCGGTCAAGCTGCGTGTGATCCGTACTGCAGACCAGGAGGTCCTGAACCAGGTGGAGGCCGCCCGCAAGGCCAACGGCATCGGCGGTCCGGACCGCAATGAGGAAGCCGACGACAAGCTCGAAGAGTTCACCTCAGAGGCCCGTATGATCAAGGACGACTATGAGGTAAACGAGCTGCGCAAGGCCATAGCGGCCACCAAGGACGGGTTCGACCGGATCCTGACCCATCTGTCTCAAGTGGTAGGCAAGCCCCGTTCCGAGCGGATGCTGGAGGGTGTCTTCAACGCAAACGCCCGTGAGAAGGGCAACGACGTGGGCTACGGTTCCATCATCGCCTCGGGCAAGCACGCCCCCATCCTGCACTGGATGCGCAACGATGGGACAGTCCAGAAGGGCGACCTGCTCCTGATCGATGCGGGCGTGGAGGTCAACAGCCTCTACACGGCTGACATCACCCGCACCTTCCCTGTAAGCGGCACCTTCAGCCCCCTGCAGAAGCGGATCTACCAGACCGTGCTCAAGGCCCAGCAGGCCGGCTTCGAAGCCGCTAAGCCCGGCGCCACCTACTCGGACATCCACCATGCCATCATGCGGGTGCTGGCCGAAACGCTGCACGAGTGGGGCATCCTCAAGGTCAGTGTGGAGGAGTCGCTCTCCCCGCAAGGCCAGCAGCACCGCCGCTGGCACGCCTGCGGATGCGCACACCACCTGGGCCTGGACGTGCACGACTGCGCGGAGGCCAGGTACGAGTCCTACCAGGGTGCCCCCATCGCCCCTGGGATGATCTTCACCATCGAGCCCGGACTCTACTTCAAGGAGAACGATCTGCTGGTGCCTCCGGAGTTCCGCGGCATCGGCGTGCGCGTAGAGGACGACGTACTCATGACCGAAGAAGGGCCCCAGTGGATGTCTGCAGGCATCCCTAAGACCGTCGAAGAGGTGGAGGCCTGGATGGCGGAGCGGGCCGCTCTGGCTGATCCGGACCGGGACTGATACATGCCCACCCCTGACTTCGTGCTCAGACTGCGCCGGTCCATAGGCCATGACCTGCTTTGGCTGAACGGCGTGACGGCTTTCGTCACTGACGGCCAGGGCCGCGTCCTGCTGGGCCGGCGTTCTGACACCGGCCAGTGGGCCTTGGTCTACGGGATCAACGAACCCGGCGAGGACCCGGCCGACACCGTGGTCCGCGAGGTCAAGGAGGAAACCGGAGTGGATGTGATCGTCTCTGACCTGGCAGCGGTCACATCCTCCCGGCAGGTGGTTACTTATGCCAACGGTGACCGGACCATGTACATGGATCATCTATTTATCTGCCGGCCCGACCCTAACGGCAATGCCGACCCTTATGTCGGTGACGAGGAAAGCCTGTCAGTCGGCTGGTTCGACTCCAATCAACTCCCAGACCCGCTGGCCCAGACTACTGTAGAACGCATGGCTCGGGCCCGAACCTATCTGAAACGCCTGCATGGCGGAGATGCTCATGCCCTCTTCAAGGTCGGTGGCAGACAGCTGCCCGCCAATTCCGACCAATCTTAGGTTGGTCATTGAACCCTTGCATGGCTCAGGCCTTGGCAACTTAGTCCTCGAAGAAATCCAGCGGATCGTCGATGAAGCGGCGCAGACCTACCAGCGCTGCTCCCTTGAGGGCCGGATAATCGGCCTGGGTGGGGATGAGCACACGGATGTCCACGGCATCCCGACCTAGCGTCAGCTGATTGAGACGATCCTGCAGACGTTGGGCCAGATTTCCCCCGAAGTGCGACCAGAATCCCCCCAGGATGACCGTATCCACATCCACAATGTTGATGGCAGAGGCGATGACCGAGATCATGGCATCGAGCCCACGGTCAATGGCATCAACGGCCTTGGCGTCTCCCTGCTGCCAGCGCTGGTAGAGTTCCTCCATGGCCTGGGGCGTGACCGCCTCGGCTCCGGTGGCGATGCCGGCTGCCTCAACCAGAGCCCTGCGCCCGGCATAGGTTTCCAGGCACCCACGGCGACCGCAACGGCAAGTAGGCCCGTTCAGATCCACCGAGGCATGTCCCAATTCGCCAGCGAACCCGTGATCCCCTGTCTCCACGGCTCCGCGGCGCACCACAGCCCCGCCTATACCTATGTCAGTTGAAATGTAGATAAAAGAGTCTGTGGGTGAAAGCGGTCCCTCATGCCCGTCAGCGGGACGCTGGGCAGCGTAGCCGGGAATCTGTGCGAGGGCTGCCAGACGCGCCTCGTTGCCCACTCGGGGGGCCAGACGGCGAACCAGGGGGAAATCCTGCAAATCCAGACGTTCCCATCCCAGATTGCGGGCCATAAGCAGGGTGGTGTCGCCACCAACCAGACCGGGCAGGGCCAGGCCCGAACCCACTGTATGGTAATGGCGACGTGACAACTTACGTTCGATGGGCTTGGCCAGCTTTTCCAAGTTGGTGAAGACCTGATCGGGCTCCGCCTCGTGCATATCGTCCTTGACCCAGGCCGAATCGATTAGGGTCCCATCCAGATCCATGGCCAGACAGCCGTAGCCGTCGGTATTGATCTGCAAGCCCAGGCCGGCCCAGCGCCCGTGTGCGATTGATAGCGGGGTGCTGGGTCGTCCGTGGTTGCTCTGCGAGGTCTCAGGCTCCTGCTCGCGCACCACCCGATTCCTGAGCAGGAGCCCCGCCAGGAGCGACATGGTGGCCTTGGTCAGCCCGGTGGCCTTGGCCAGATCCGCCCTGCTGAGCGAGGTAGGCGACCGCAGAATGGTGTCGATGATGACCGAGAGGTTGTGGTTCCTCAGATCATCCTGATTGATAGAGCGCAGGGCAGTCACGGTTCAACAACCTTTCATGAACGAACATAGGCCCGCTAAATTCTGGGCCTCTCCAATATCTTACGTTCCAGTCTGACGGCAGTTCAGCAATTGAGATGCCCTGAGCAAGGACATTTAGTTTATCGATTTAATAATTGAGATACTATAATGGAGTACTCCAATGACCGGAGCCCGGAAAGCAAGGAGGCTGACATGAATGAGATCCTGGTGGCGGGAGTGGACACATCGACCCAGTCCTGCAAGGTGAGGGTCACCGAGGCCCGGACCGGTCGGCTGGTCCGCTTCGGTAAGGCTCAACACCCGGCAGGCACCAGCGTCAATCCTATGGCCTGGTGGAAGGCCTTTCAGGAGGCTTCAGCCCAGGCAGGAGGTCTGAGCGATGTCTCAGCCATCAGCGTGGGAGGCCAGCAGCACGGTATGGTATTGCTGGACCGTCAGGGGCAGGTAATCAGGGATGCCCTGCTCTGGAACGATACGCGTTCGGCTCCTGATGCCGACGATCTCATCATCCGGCTAGCCAAGTCCAAGACCGTAGAAGATGAAAGCACCGAAACGGAAAACGACGGGCCAAACAAGGACCCGAACTCGGATCAGGACCTGGCCATGCGCGGCAAACAAGCCTGGGTGCGGGCTGTGGGCTCCTCCCCCGTTGCCTCGCTGACCATCACCAAAGTGGCCTGGGTCAGCAGGGTGGAGCCGGATAATGCGAGGGCTATCGCGGCCATATGCCTTCCCCACGACTGGCTGAGCTGGGTCATCTCCGGTCATGGCCCCGCAGCCGACCCGGAGACCGGACCAGGGCTGGAAGACCTTTTCACCGATCGCTCGGATGCCTCCGGCACGGGCTACTACGATCCTGCCGCTGACTGCTACCGGCGTGACCTGCTGGACATGGCCCTGCCCGAGGGCATGGCCGAGCGTGTGATTCTGCCTAAGGTCCTTGGCCCCCACCAGGTCGGAGCCAAGGCTGACCCACGCATCGCCGGCCGGGATGTGCCCGGAGGCTGCATCATCGCACCGGGTGGCGGCGACAACGCCATGACGGCGCTGGGCCTGGCCATGCAAGTGGGCGACGTCTCCATCTCCCTGGGAACCTCGGGTGTCGCTGCAGCGGTCAGCCCGGTTCCCGCCTATGACATGAGCGCCTCGGTGACCGGATTCGCGGATGCCACCGGCCACTGGCTGCCCCTGGCCTGCACCATCAACGCGTCACGCATCCTGGACGCAGGTCTGGCCGCTCTCGGGACGGATTATGACGGTCTGGCCGAGCTGGCGGAGAAGTCCTCGCCGGGGGCCGAAGGAATCACTCTGATCCCCTACTTCGACGGCGAGCGCACCCCCAACCGCCCTGATGCCCACGCCAGACTGGAGGGACTGACCCTGGCCAACACCACGCGCACCAACCTGGCCAGAGCATTCGTGGAAGGACTGCTCTGCTCCCAACGCGACTGTCTGGAGCTGCTGAAACGGCTGGGCACCACGGTCTCCAGAATTCTCCTGGTCGGCGGCGGCGCCAAGTCTCCAGCAGTCAGAGCCTATGCCCCAGGAATCCTAGGCATGGACGTGCAGTTGCCGCAGCCGGATGAGTATGTGGCCATCGGTGCAGCCCGCCAGGCAGCCTGGGCTCTGACTGGAGAACAGGAGCCCCCCGTCTGGTCGGTGAACATCGACACCACGCTGACGGGAGCCCCCTGCGAGCAGGTCTACCAGCAGTATCTGCGCTGGCGGGGTTGAAAGGCCCCGCCAGCCTTGGTCACTTGGAACGGACCCGCAGGTGCAGTCCAAAGACCAGATCGGTTTCATCCAAGCGGTAAGCGGGATCCAGCTCGGGTCCGCAACTGTTGGAGCCTACTCCGCTTGTTGCATAGTCCAGGCAGAGTACTGTCGAGCCGCACTCCTCCAGCTCGTGGTCGTGCCCCTTGGCGGTCAGCTCCTCCTGGGTGTAGGGGGAACAGTTGAAGCTGATGGGCCCATCCCCCGCTGCCTGCAGCAGGGAAAGGTCATCCTCCACCAGGACGTAGTCGCAGCCATAATGGGAGCCGTTCTCCTGGGGACGCAGGTAGTGCTCTACCATGCCTGACGCAGTGTTGCGGAAAACGCCGTAGTGGCTGGCACGGTGCATGTCCCGGTAGCTTTCATAGGGCCCATAGCCGCAGTAGGTGACCCGCTGCAGGCTCTTGGGCAGGAAGAGCCGCAGGCCGAACCGGGGCAGATAGGGGAACTCAGGATCACGGTGCAGTTCCATCTTCAGATCCAGCCCACCCTGGTCGCTCAGTGTCCAGGTAGCAAGGATGCTGCCCATGGGCTGAATGAAAGGTGCCACCAAGGACAGTTCAGCTTTAATTGTGGTCAACCCCCGTTCCTGATCAGTCTGCAGCTGGCAGGATAGGGCCCTGGTACTAGCACGGTCGTATTCGGCCTTGCGCCATTCCTGCTTGATGGTGGCATCATTGTCGGTGGGCGCCCGCCAGAGGTTGATCTCCATAGGGGCGGTCAAGAGCGAACGGTTGTCGACGCTCATTGATTCCACCATGCCGGTACGGCGGTTGAAAATGTAGCGCCAATCAGCCCCTTCCACATCGAAGCGGGCATCGGTCTGCCTGACCACCGGCCGGTGGGCGCCCCGGGCTCCGCTGCCGGGATCGGAACTGATCACCCTGGCCACGCCATTGGGACGTTCAGGCATTCCCATATCGGCAGCTTCAAGCTGATCGAAGCCGAGCAGATGCCCTTGTGGAAGCACTGGATCGGCCTTGGCCAGGGCGTACTCCACCAGCAGGGTCAGACGGCCCTTCTCGGGCGGATCCATCGTCGGCAGACCCACGGTGCCCTCGGCATGGGGGGCGATGTGCAGGCCTGTCCCTCGGTCAAGCTCCGGCGTTCCGGAGGCCACCGGCTCCCCATCGCACAGAAGGGTCCACTTCAGGCTCAGGTACTCATCCAAGAAGGTAAAGTCCAGATAGTTGTGCAGGGTGAGCAGCCGGGTCTGGGGATCGTATCCGACCAGACGGGCCGGACGAAAGACGTTCTTGAACTCCTTGAGGCCAGTGTGGGGCCGCCGGTCGGGGTAGACCAGGCCGTCCATGCAGAAGTTGTCATCATGGGGGTACTCACCGTGGTCGCCACCATAGGCATAGATCCGACGACCCTTGCGGTCCCTGCCCTGATCGATGGCATGGTCGGCCCACTCCCAGATGCAGCCGCCCAGAAGCCCTGGATAGGCCTGAATGACCCGGAAGTAGTCCTCCAGATCCCCTGGGCCCAGTCCCATGGCATGGCAGTATTCACAGAGGAAGTAAGGCCGACGGCCTCCGTCCCCGTCATCCCCGTGGCTGCTGATGCCGTGAGGACCCTCCGGCGTGAAGTAATCCTTGATTTGCTTGATGCTGGGATACATCCTTGAGGTGATGTCCAGATTGCTATAGTCCAGATCCTTCCGGGGCGAACCGTGGATGGCCGACTCGTAGTGAGTCAGACGGGAGGGGTCCCGAGACTTGGTCCAGGCCAGAGCCGCCTCGATGCCGCAGCCGTATCCGCTTTCGTTGCCCATGGACCAGATCAGAATCGAAGGATGGTTCTTGTCCCGCTCCACGCTGCGCTGGACCCGATCGACGATAGCCTTGGTGAAGCGCGGCTCGTCAGCGATGCGGCCATTCCAGTAATCGGGTTCCTTCCAGTCCGGACTATGGTAGAGGGTCTCGATGCCGTGGGTCTCCAGGTCGGCCTCGGCGATCAGGTAGAAGCCCAGCTGGTCGTAGAGGGCGTAATACTGGGGGCTGTTGGGATAATGGGAGGTTCGGATGGCATTGACGTTGTGTTCTTTCATCAGAGTCAGGTCGCGCATGATCTGCTCCTGATTGATGGCAAAGCCGGTGCGCGGATCCCCGTCATGGCGGTTGACCCCATGAATCTTGATGGGGCTGCCGTTGACCTTGACCACCTGGCCGTCCACACTGATGGAACGAAGACCGATGTACTCGGTGATGACCTCGTCGGGATGCTCCCCCGGCATGGACTCAGCAGAATCGCCGGTGTCAGATGCGCTGGACCTAGTCGTCAACGTCAGCCGGTAGAGTTCAGGATCCTCAGCATTCCAGAGGCGAGGATGGCTGACTTTCAGGACAAATTGCGCAGGCTCCTTGCAACCTGTCAGCTCGGCCCGGGCCACCTCCACCCCATCGGGGTCGGCCAGCAGAGCCTGGACATCAATAGCAGCATCGTTCTGGCCCGATACGCCGGTCGGATCCAGGTCCAGGGTCACCTTAGCATGACTCATGTCCTCGTCCAGGTCGGTGTGGACGAACCAGTCACGCAGACGTGCCTTGGGCCGACGCAGGATGTAGACATCGCGGAAGATGCCACTCATCCGGAACTTGTCCTGATCCTCTAGATAGCTGCCATCGCACCACTTGAGCACCAGAACGGCCAGCTGGTTGCGGCCCGGCCGCAAGTGGTCGGTCACATCGAACTCGCTGGTGGCGTGGGAGACCTGGCTGTAGCCGATCAGATCCCCGTTGACCCAGAGGTAGAAGCAGGAGTCCACCCCCTCAAAATTGAGCAAGGCCCGGGGCGCCGAGGAATCAGGCTCGTAGTCGAAAGCGCGCAGGTATATGCCGCAGGGATTGTCGGCAGGCACCCTGGGTGGATCGTATGGGAACGGATAACGCACATTGGTGTACTGGGGGTTGTCATAGCCCTGGGTCTGCCAGACTCCTGGCACATGGATGGGCTGGTATACCCCTTGGCCCGCATCCCGAGAAGGGTTGTAGTCGGCTTCGAAAAAGACCGGATCCTTAGCCTCGTTGGCGGACTGAACCTCGGCGTCCAGCTGGTCGATGCTAGCGTAATAGCGAAAGTCCCAGTCTCCATCCAGATCCAGGTACCGATCAGAGCGCCTTCGCAGGTCGCCACGCGTGTCCATGGGGGCGCTGGCCGGCACGAAGTAGGCACGGTTGGGCTCGGTTCCCACATGCAGTGTGGCTGGATCCTCGTAATAACGTGGTATGAACATGACGACTCCATCCTCCTCGGTGGCCTTGGCAGCAGACGTTTCACAGGTATGACTGTTTACGCTCACATGCGACCATGATACCGGTGCCATAGCACAGACTTACCGGCGGTTGTCACGGATTTCATCGCACTGGACGTGCCGTGCTCTCACGGATGACCAGCTTGGGGGTCAGAATTCGGCGGTTGCTGCTAACTGCACCGCCGTCGAAGACCTTTAGCAGCAGATTGGCGACCTTTGTACCGTAAAGCCCTGCATCACGATGTACTGCAGTTATCGATGGACTGGTGGACTGACAAATGAAGCTGTCCTCGAAACTGACGATACCCGGCAGCGCATCAGTCCTAGCTGGAAGATCCACGGCGGCGTCATCCGAACGACGCATATTTAGGGATCGCAGGCTTGCAGCCGCCAGAATTTCATTCTCATAGATAAATGCTGTATAAGGGTGTGTGCCCGAAAACAACGATAAGGTCTGGTTCACGGCTTCATCCGGATCGAAATCCGTGAATTTGACTATAGCTGAATCCAGGCCATTACCTTGCGCAAAATGATGGAATGCTGAGGCCCTAGCCCTGCTGTAATCCAATTTTGGATCTCCGGAAAGGTAGGCAATACGCCTATGGCCTTGAGATCTCAGATGTTTGAGAATAGTGGTCATGGTTTTGGAATCGTCAATCGAGAGTGAAGGCAGTTCATGGTGGGTATCGGGACCTCCCGCCAAGACGGCCGGCATTCCCAGAGCCTTGAGTCTGCCCGGTCTCGGATCGTCAATCAACGAATCCACGAGGATGACCCCGTCAACTCTTTTTCGTCGAGCCCAATCCTCGTATGTTGTTAATTCCTCCTCCAAGGAACGGCAGGGCCGAAACAAAAGGCCATACCCGTGATCGCTGAGGGATGCATGAATTCCAGCCATGAAATGCAACATGAAAGTTTCCGTCTGGAAAGCATCTATCGATCGCGCTGGAGCAAACCCAATGGTCATGGTACGAGAGGAGCCCAGAGCCTGGGCCGCATACACAGGACTCCAACCAAGCCTGGCCGCTGCATCCTTGACCCGTCGCTTGGTGCGCCTGGAGACGCCAGGCTTGTCATTGATCGCAAACGAAACAGCCGTCTGGGATATGCCAAGCTCTTTAGCGATATCCTTCAGACTGACACGCTGTGGTTCCGAAGACGAATCCTGTCGCTCCATATCTGTTTTGACTCGACTCATACCCTTCCCCCGCTCCATCGCCAACTGACCGTCACCTTACCCTGAACGTTCAGATAATTTACTGATCCCTAAGGAAAATTTCCTCCAGACCTCGTATTACCTCCTGCGGCATGTGAGATTGGAACCAGGAAGGTTCACCATAGTCCCCAGGAGGCATTTCGAGAGTATGAAGGGCTGACACTGCTTTGACGCCAAGATTCCTGACTTGATCCCAGGCCTGCTCCTTAGTGAAGTAGAACATTTGTGCACCTTGCAACAATTGCAGAGCATCATGATTCATAGGGTTGTGTGCAACTTGTGGTCGATCATTGAAGACCAAATCAATTTGCGAGGTACACGACAGACTTCGTAAGGATACAATCAAGCTGAGTCGTTCCTCATCATAGGTGCAGGAAAAAGGAACCTCCTGACTGTCTGACAGTACCGTGATCCTCGATGCGTCCACTGGGGCTAAGCCACGGAAAGTCAGCGTCCAATCCCTGCGCTTTGGCACTACGAGCCCCGGGTCATTGGATACCCCCGCTGCCCCCTCTTCCGGACATACTTGAGCCGGACTGATGGTGAACTTTCCCTCTTTCCAGTTCAAGTCCAGATCAGTCCGCACCCATGTAATCCTGCCCTGGGGTGCCCCGTCATCCTCCCAAAGCGTGAAATGCCCGTCATCACCAGGGAAAATACGCAAGTCCAGACCTTGTGGGTTTTCTACAGTGTTCAACGAATAATCGTAATCGTTATCATTTTGTCCCCTATGGTCATTGCGACTCTGAAGCGGAACAATACCTCCTGCCTTGGCAAAAACCGGCATCCGGTCCAGTCCACGCCAGACTTCCATGTTGCGCCCATTCTTCTGTTCTGCGTCATAATGGCGGCCATCAAACCAGTCGAACCAAAGACCATGTGGAAACCAAACTTGTGCTTTGGCTTTCTGCAAGGCACGATCAGCTGGTTCCAGGATGGGAGAGACAATTAACTCGGTGCCGAACATGAACTGAGTGGGCACATTGCCTCCTGAGTAATGCCAGTACATCGGTTCCACCAATGGCAGATCCTCATATGCGGCACGTCTATTCATGGAATACAAATATGGAATCAGCGCATGCCGCAGCCTGAGGGCCCCGACCATACTCTGAGCAACATCCACGCGGAAGTTCCAAGGTTCCTTGCCATTGAAAGGTGACGAACTTGAGTGCAATCGGTTGATGGGGCTGAAGGTCCCCAACTGATACCATCGAGCCTCCAACTCTTCATCACGGTAACCAAACATATGACCGCCGATGTCATGACTCCACCACCCATAACCGATATTGCTGGCCATGGCAGTGAAATATGGCTGGAATCTGAGTGATTCCCAACTAACAACAGTATCGCCGGAGAATCCTACCGGATAACGGTGCGAGCCAGGACCGGCATATCTGGAGAAAGTCAGAGGTCTATGCCCCGGCATATGAGCAGAATCCAAATAATGCAGATGATTCAGCAACCACAACGGATCCAAATCCTTCTGCTTGGCAACTGATCCCTGTTGCCAATCAATCCACCAAAAATCAACACCCTGTTCTTCCATCGGGTGCAAAAGGGCATCAAAATAAGCGTTCATACTTACGGGCGAAGTCACATCAAATTCAACTGTTTTCTTCGATGCAGGATCGATTCCGGCGGCTCTAGCTACACGCTCATATGGTTCTTCAAACGACCGAACCCCATCACGCGGATGTAGGCTGAGCGTGGTTCGCATGCCATGATCGTGCAACCAATGCAGAAAGTCTTTTGGATTGGGGAATAGCTCCTTGTTCCAGGTATAGCCCGTCCAACCTGAGCCTAAGTTGGGATCAATGTCGACAAGATGCCAGTCCATATCGATGACGGCTACGGTGAATGGAATGCCTTCATGGTTGAACCGTTCCATAAGCTGTTCATACTCATCCTGCGAGTACCGATGGTATCGGCTCCACCAGTTACCTAGGACGTATCTAGGCAAGAGTGGAGTGTGCCCGCTCAAATGGTAAAAATCTTTTACAGCCTCGGTTATCTTCTGATTGTAGCCAAAGAAATACCAATCCTGGCTCGGCCCTTCCTTAGGGAATACCCAGGTACCGAAAGGATTGGGCTTCCCGCCTACCTGATCCGCTTTGCGTATCAGGCTGGTTCGGCTATCGTCAATCACTGCCCAGCCATATTTGGATATCAGGCCTGGATCCAATGCAGTGGAGCCGTCGATTTGATCGAGAGTTCTGGTGGTTCCTCCCAAATTGCCTTTCTGCTCATCTCCATAATGCCAGGTACTCTCTTGAGCTCCAGAATGCTTCATATAGATGTACAGTCCCTCAGGACTGAAGGGCTGCCTGTCGTAGAATATTCTTAACTCTGAAGTTTCAATTTCCAACGAACCATCGTCATTGTGCGTGACTGTGTAGTCCGGAACTGGCTCGAATCGCCGATTAATGGCCATAGTCGTGGCATCGTCGACAAACACCCCAGTATCTGACCACTCGAAACGTATGAGCGCATCCGTAAGAATGCCTATTCTCCATCGGTCGCCCTGCACAACCGAACCTTCGCACATCCGAGGATGCGCCCCCATGCTCTCCAACGAGAACAAGCGAGAATCAACCATCCGTGTATCTCCCTTTGTTTACTTGCTTCAAGTGGAGATCCTTCGTTCGTTCTCGAAGGATCCCCACTGTCGCGCTCCGAGTTAGATTCAATCCGATCGAGCTACATTGCTGTACACATTCCCTGTACGAAGCTCAACTGGCAGGCATTCACGTATGCCCCTTGCATTCAGGCTCTGCTCGTCATGCACACAGGCAGATGTGACCACTGCAGGATGCTCTCCTGAGCGTGACAACTGCATCCAAGCTTCGAACACAGATCCTCCAGGAGCCAAGGAGCCCCGCGACAGCGGCAATCCCTGCTCGTCCACATCGACAATTACAGCGACCTGTCTATTGACAACCATGGGCAAGGGCTCAGCCACTATCTGAGAAAAGGCTTTGCCGACCTCCGTTAGATTCCCTTTTAGATCAAACAGACCCAGGTGATGCTCCAATTCCGGAAAGTCAACAAAACGCCCATCGACATCGTGGGAACACCACCAGGTAATACCGTAGAGATCGCCGCAACGCAGCATCCTCTGGATTGAGCGACTGCAGAAAACCCCAGATTCACTATTGGTTATCACATTATTCGGAGCCCCAATCTCTTGGACCCATACCGGCCGATGATCATGACGTGCGAATGCTTTGGACAATTCGACAAGGTATTCAGCATGACCAACACTTTCGACGCTCAGAGCACCGTAATGCTGGGCAGTTCCGTTGAAGACCCACGAATGGATAGCTGTCACATCTCCCAGATTCGCTGCCTGGTCGGGAGTAAATGGATGACCGTCGGCATACCAGACCTCATCATTCTCACTGTGCAGAAGTACTCTCCCATCGTGGTGAGCACGCTCCTGCAAAGGCAACAGCAAAGCGCGAAGCCAGGCATCGGCCTGCGCCTTTGTCAGTGGCATTGGCGAAGGATGCGTCATACTCGCGAACTGGTTGCATTCATTGCCTAGAGTCAATCCGGCAAAGCCTTGAACATCAGCCATAGCGTCATAGATGGCTATAACCAGCTGGATCTGAGCCTGTACAGCTTGAGCATCGACAAACATATTGCGAGAATGCCAAGAGCGCAGCCAGGATGGGAGAAAATCAAAACTGGACAAGTGCCCCTGAAGCACATCTACATAACAATCCAAACCTGCTTCCGCTGCCAGTTCCCCCATATGCCGTAAGTCATCCAGCGCTTGAGGATTGATATAGTTTCTGTTCGGTTGCAGGATAGGCCATAAAGGGAAGATCCTTACATGGTCCACCCTAATCGAGGCTATCTGTTCCAGATCTTCTCTGATACGTCCCCAATCAGGATGAAGCCATGTATAGAACCAACCGGCGGATGGTGTGTAATTAACGCCGTATTTCATGAGTATCTGTATTCCGTTATTCCTTAACCCCGCCGACTTCCAGTCCGTGGAAAATATAGCGCTGGAAGACGAAGAAGAAGATGAGAATAGGCACCAGGGCAATGACAGTCCCTGCGGCTACCAATCTGGGATCCGAGACAAATGTTCCCTGCAAACGAGACATCCCTAGCGTCAATGTGTAGTGACTGTCGTCTGTCAGAACAATCAGAGGCCAGAGGAAGTCATTCCACGAACCCATGAATGAGAAGATAGCCACTAGAGCCATGGTCCCCTTGACCTGCGGCGCACAAATCATGGTGAACCTTTGCCAAACGCTAGCGCCATCCATTTCCGCGGCCTCAATCAGATCTCGAGGTATCGCACGAAATGCATTAACGAACAGCAGAATGTTCATCGCGCTTACAATGCCGGGCAAGGCGACACCTATCAAGTTGTTCTGTAAGTTCAAAGAACGGATGATCAGGAACTGCGTAATCATAACTGTTTCTCCAGGAATCAGCATGGAGAGGAACAGAATTCCTACTACGATCCGCTTGCCTTTGAACTTGAGCAAAGCAATGGCATAGCCGGCCATAGTGCCGCTGATGACATTGCCGATAATATTGATAGCAGCCACGACCAGTGTGTTTAAGGCATAGCCAACTATCGGCAGACGCTTGAAGACTCCGCTGAAGTTACTGACCGTAGGGTCGCGAGGCCAGAAGTATGGCGGAACTGCATACATATCATCCTTAGGACCCTTGAAAGCCAAGGATATCTGCCATAGCAACGGGCAGGCAAGGAAAAGGAAGAGCAGGACCAAGACGGCATACTTCACGACCTTGCCCACTGTTATATGCTTACTCGTCATCAGAGGACCTCGATTCCAGGAACCATTCGAAGAGAATCAGAGCACCGAGCACAAAGAACATAACCAGACCCAATGCCCCGGCATATCCGGTTCGGGCATTGATGCCAGTGCCTTCGTTCTTGATTAGCATTGTCATCGTTATGTCGGCCCCGCCGACTCCACCGCTGCCATTAGTCAACATGTAAATTTCACCAAAGACTCTGAAAGCTGACATAGAAGACAGCAGGGAGATCAGAATCATAGTCCAGGTGCATCCAGGTAGGGTTACATGGATGAATTGACGAACTGCGCCTGCTCCGTCAATTTGTGCAGCCTCATACAAGACCGGGTCAATATTGGCGATAGTCGTCAAATAGATAATCATGTAGTAGCCCAGGCCGGTCCAAATGGTAATAGTCATGGCGCTGAACAAGAGCAACCAACGATCAGTGAGAAATGGAATGGGCTTGCTTATCCAGTGCAAGGCACGGAACAGACCGTTGACCAGACCCTTGGAATCCAGCAGGTTGGTCCAAATCAATCCGACCACCACACTGGACATGATTACCGGGACATAGAACGATGTTCTAAAGAATCCCATTATTCTGGTTTTTTCGGCCACCAACGCCGCAAGAATCAACGGCAGGATAATCATGAAGGGCACAACGCAGACGACATACAGAGATGAGTTCGTCATTGCCGTTCTGAAATGTGGATCATGGAACATATCGATGAAATTCTGGAATCCGATGAATTTTCCAGGACGCAACAAGGTCGAATCCGTGAAGGACAAGCGGATTGTGTTCAGGAACGGCAACAAGGAAAAGACCAGAATCCACAAAATCGGGATAGTCACGAAGAGCCATGGAGCGACACGACCGCTCCTGTTGGCTCCCAAAGGGTGCACATATGTGCCGTCAGGGTTAAGGCGCCGGGCGCCGGCGGAACCGACGCCCTTATGCTGTCTATGAGACGACTGGACCATTACTTCAACCTGCCGTTGGCGTACTCAACAACATTGTCCAGTGCCTGCTTGGGAGTCACCTTGCCCTGCAGGGCCTGGGCGATTTGTTCTTGAAGTCTGGTGCCGTCTACTGCAGTAAACTGCGGAGGACCCCATATACGTCCTTCACGCACCTGCTTGGCGACCATTCTCATGCCTACAGCATTCATATCGTCACCAGATGGGTTGAAGAATGGATCATCAATGGTGCCCTTAGAGGATGGGAAGACATTGGCTTTCTTATCGAAGGCCAGCTGGTTCTTGGAGTTGGTCACGAATTTGGCCAGCTTCAGCGCCATATCCTTATGCTTGGAATTGGCATTGACAGTCATCATTTCCATCATCATGTTCGGATGAGTGTTGGCGACCATGCTGGTAATGCCCATATGTTCATAAACCTTGGGGGCATTCTTTTTCATATCGTCAATGCTGTACAGGCTGCCATTGAGGAAAACCTGTGAGCCTGAGTTGAAGCTCTTTGACTCGCCGCTATTGGAGGTGTTCAGCATCTCGTCAGTAAAGGCCTTGGCCTTATACATGTCCACATAATGCTGGACAAAGGCCACTCCCTTAGGGTCATTAAAGGTGAACTTGGTGTGATCCTTGTTCATCAGTGGGACGCCGTACATGCCGAAATCCTGGATGCTGGGAAGGCCAGTGGTCATAGCATACTTGCCACCACACTTCGGCCCGAAGATTTCAGCATTGGCAAACATTTCATCCTGAGTCTTCGGCACTTTGCTTGAGTCAAGCCCGCACTCATCGAGCAAGGCCTTGTTATAGAGGGTAGGGCCTGTGTTCAGGTACCAAGGCAGCCCATAGGTGCCCTCCTCCAGATGCGGGCCTTTGAAAGTGGCTGATTGCCATGCAGCATCAAGATATTGATCCTTGGCGTTTGGCTCCTCCTTTGCAATGTTGAGCAACGCACCAGCACCAGCCAAGGTATACGCAGCCTCAGGCCCCATATCAATTACATCGGGCAGGGAATTTGCAGCGGCGTCGGTTGAGAGCTTGTCCTCATAGTTGTCAGCCGGCTGATCAACCCACTTAATGTGGACGCCTTTGTTCTCCTTTTCAAACTGCTTGATCAGATCCTGGAAGTATCCTGTGAACTTGTCGTTTTTGAGGTTCCATGTCTGGAACTTCAGTTCGGTAGTACCAGACCCGGAGGATGCGCTTCCCCCGCATCCTCCGAAGCTCACTACTGCCGCTGCTGAACACAGCAACGACAGCGCCGTTTTTATGGTTTTGTTCATTGTGATTTCTCCTTTACTAATTCATCCTTGAATTCCGGCTTTAGAAAGCCGAAGAGTAGCAATCTGGAAAGGTCCCAGATCAAGCCGAGCCCCCTCAGCAGCCCCCGGCTGTTTGAGAGCATCAGGCTCACCCTGATAGTGGCGGTCCCGCTCCAGCAAGTCGGTCTCATAGACCTGTGCCCCCACCATGGGCCCATTCACTGCCAGCGATGCAGATGCCGGTTGGCCGTTGGCCTCGTAGATACGCACTATCAAATCACCTGAGTCATCGTCAGCCATCTTGATCCAATCGACGACAGGCAAGCCCTGCACATTTTGCAGACCAATCAAGGGCTCCATATCAGGCACATCCTTCAACACTGGAGCATTGATTTCCGCAGCTGCAGCCAAGGTCGAATCCAGATCAGGACCAGGCACCAGAGCCCAATCAAACTCATGGTGGCCCAGATCTGCATGCGGGTCTGGTGCTTTAGGAGCACCTACCAAGGTCAGGCGTACCTGAGTGCCGACTTCCGGACCATTCTCTGGTCCATATATAGCGGACACATCGGATCCATAAGTCGACCCATTGACGATGCCAACGCCAAATTCTTCATTAGCTATGCGGACGAAACGATGCGTGCAACTCTCGAAACGTGCCTCATCACCCTCGGTATTCTTCACGATAGGACGTTCGATAAGGCCGAATTGTGTTTCATACTGGGCACGGTCTGCTCTGACAGCAAGCGGAAAAACAACCTTGAGCAGCTTTTCCGGAACGAGCCAATCAACGTCAGCATGAAAATCAAGCTGTCTCAAACCTGGACGCAAACTGATGCTGGTTCGAATAGTGCTGGCGCGGTACTTATTGTTCACATGGACGTGAACAGTACCGTCCTCGTCAGTCTTCACATCTTCGATTTGGCCTTGATTCAAATCAGAGACAGCCAAGAATGCATCGCGCTCTACATCCCAAGCATCAAAGACACCGGGCTCATCTTTAAGTACCTGATAAAGCCCACAGGATTGGCCAGGTGCCACTATTTCTCTGCCGGTTGTCAGATCGCATATGGATGTCACTGCTCCAGATTGAGCAATGACAACGCGCAAAAGGCTGTTGTCCAGAATCAACTCGCTGTTTGCCTTACGAGAGACAGTGACTGCTGAAGCATTACTGACTATTCCCTTTGCATTGACCGGACTCCAGGATGCCTGTCCTGATTCAGCTCGTCCGACTTGCATGATTCGTGCCTCAGGCCGAATTCTGATCTTAGTAGATGCTTCGACCGCACGCAAGGCTTCGGCGGTCAACTCCCGCAGCCGGGCTATATCTTCTGCATACTCCTTGCGAGCCACTCGGTATATCCATGCGATACCGGATCCAGGCAAAATGTCATGGAACTGATTGAGCAGCAAGGTCTTCCAAATTCTGTCAAGCTCTTCTCGCGGATAAACATATTCCTCATTGACCAATTCGGCATAGGCACAACAATATTCCGCCATGCGCAGCCATGATTCCTCCTTGCGACAACCACGTTTCATGTCCTGCTGGGAGGTCAACGTCTTGCGATGGAGCTCGAGATACAACTCGCCTTTCCAAGTGGGCATCTCACTGCCAGCCTGGTCAGCCATATCGTGATAAGCCACGTCAAAGAAATGATCTGGATTGTCATATTCCACCCGAGGAAGGCCTTCGAAGCTACGAAGACGCGCAGCCCTCATGGTCATCTCTCTTGTTGGTCCACCACCGCCGTCTCCATAGCCGAACAGCAGAATCCCGTGATCCGACAGATCCTTATCCTTAAAATTCTGTTCCGCATAGTGCAGGTCCTTGGGGGACATGTCGGAATCGTACTTATCTGCCGGAGGGAAATGGGTGAAGATCCTGGATCCGTCAATCCCTTCCCACATAAACGAATGATGCGGCAATCGGGTCGTATCATTCCAACAGAGTTTTTGCGTCAGGAACCAACGTGCTCCCGACCGGCGAGCGATTTGGGGCCATGAACCTGAGTATCCAAAACTGTCCGGCAGCCAAACCCCATGGGTTTCAACACCGAACTTCTGCTTAAAATACCGTTGCCCATAAGAAAGCTGACGAATCAGCGACTCGCCTGAGGGAACCATTCCATCCGATTCAACCCACATGCCTCCTACAGGAATAAACCTTCCCTCCTGTACGTAGCGCTGCACACGTTTGAACAAATCCGGGTGCCGTTCCTCGAGCCAGGCATACTGCTGGGCAGAACTCATGACGTAGCAGAACTTTGGATCGTTATCCAGGAGGGTCAGCACATTGGCGATTGTCCGTCCTACCTTGCGTTTGGTCTCACGCACAGGCCAAAGCCAAGCTGAATCGATGTGAGCATGCCCCATGGCGGATAGCTGCAAAGCAGAAGGTGCGGAGGGTTTATTCATCACCGTTTCCAGCGTTTCACGCGCAGCAGGCAGGGTGGCTCTCACAGTCTCTTCATCAGCTCCATCAAAGATGTTCATGGAACGCTGCAGCGCCTTGGCCAGCTTCCAATACCGTGGCGAACCGGCATCCAACTGTTCTACAGCGCCGCTGACGATGTCGAGGTCTATCCAGTATTCATGGACTTCGTGATCATATTCGGCGATTTGCACCGATTCAAAGACGTAACGCTCATCCGCCTTGCCCGTGGGGGCATCGCCGAGACTCGTAACAGTGAAAGACGGGACGTTAGGATTGTATGCCGCTTCAACGTAGACAGTGAAGGCTCCGTCATGATCAACGACTTGGTCCGCCTTGCCTTGATCATCAACCAATGGAATCCAGTAGTTACGTGGATGGATGGCCTTGATCACCGAGCCATCAGGCCGATACACCATTCCTTCGATGTGTCCGCCAACTGGCCAATCCAGCCAACCCAGATTAAAAAGCAGTTCGATCGGGTGTCCATTGCCCGAGCTACGAGGCAATTGGCCAGTCACTTTCATCCACGTCGTCCCCCATGTGGTGCCCCATGGCTCACCGACGGCAAGAGGAGTGAATGCCACACCGCCATGCCGTGCTTCATCAAGGAACGTTGACGGATTCACCGGTTCCCCCGTATAACAAACAGCCTGTACATCGCACTGGGCGAGCACATGGTGGATATGAGGGCGTACCCGCTCATTCATGACCCGCTTGCAGCGATCAACCTCACGCTGTACTTTAAGCAACATAATCAATGACCCTTCATGTTCTTTCGATCTTATTTGCCGATAATTTGTGGTTGGTGCAGTCTGAGGGTGGTGAATTGGAAGGGCATAAACTCCAGAGAGGCACCTTCAGCATTCACCTCACCTTTATCTACCAATCCATGACGCAAATCGTCAGGCAACGGCGACTCCTCCAAGGAATCGGTCTCTCGTACCGTAGCTCCCTTCAGCAACGGCCCCAGTTTCAGACGACCACGGGCAGGAGAGGAATCAGGGTCATACACACGAATCACCAGATCACCGCTGCCATCGTCAGCCATCTTCATCCAGTCAATTACTAGCCTTCCAGAGATGGTGTCCAAACTCACCAGAGGCTCTGCGTCAGGCAGACCATCTAGAAAGACAGGAGCATTAAGCCGATAAGCTTGGGCCAGAACAGCGTTTTGGTCTTCGTTAGGAACCACGGACCAGGCAAACTCATGATGACCTCGGTCAGTATCCGGATCGGGGAAAACAGGTGCAGAAAGCAGTGTCAGGCGAACTAAAGTTCCTGCCTCCTTACCATGAGCCGGATCAACTGGAATAGGTGTGGTATCGCCGCCATAGGTCGAGGCATTTACCACGCCAACGGCTAGATCGTCATCCCTAACCCGCACAAACCGGTGGGTGCAACTTTCGAATTGCGCCTCTTCAGCCGCATTGTTCTTCTGTATAGGCCGGTCAATGAATCCGTATTGACATTCAAACTGGGCATAACGTGCTTGGACAGCCAAGGGAAGATCCACTTTCAGCAACTGCTCATCCTGATGCCAGTCCACGGAAGCGGTGAAGTCCAGCCTCCTGGCCCCAGGCGACAGGCTGATGCCAGTAGTGATCCGCGTGTCACCGTGGTTTCGAACCACGTCCACCCCGGACTTCTTTGCAGTGATCTGAACAGGGTCATCCACCGGCATGGCGGTAAGAAGGGCGTCACGTTCCAAATCCCACGCATCCCACATAGTGGGCTCATCCTTGAGCAGCTCGTAGCCGCCCATTGTTGAGCCCCTTGGAATCAGCTCTCGTCCGGAAACGACATCCAGCAAGGAGTGGACTGTGCCATCAGTCCCCACAACCGCCTTGATAAGGCCATTGTCCAAAATATATCCCTGGTCGTTGGCAGAAACTTGGACCTTAGCCGTTGGACCGCCTGCCTTGGGCACTGACGGTACAGCCCGCCAGGCGTTGTCCCCATCAACATCCATGGGGTTAATCAGAGCAGAAGGCACACGTTCAATCCCCTTCTGCACTCTGGCAATGACACCGGCGGCCTCCTGACCGATTTCTCGCAGGCGACCAATGTCACGCCGATAATCCTCACGAGCGAGTCGATGAACCCAAGAGATAGCTGAACCGGGCAGGATGTCGTGGAATTGATTCAGCAGCAAAGTTCGCCAGATTTGATCCAGCTCAGCATGAGGATAGTCATAATTTGCATCAGCCAAGGAAGCATAAGCGCACAGGTACTCCACAGTACGCAGCATGGCTTCTTCCTGCCGGCAGCCACGCTTCATATCCTGCTGAGAAGTCAGTGTCTTACGATGGAGCTCCAGGTAGAGTTCGCCTTTCCAGACCGGCATCTCTCGACCAGCGCGCTGATGAATCTGTTGACAAGACTCACGGAAGAAATCATCCGGAGTCTCATAACGCGCCTTTGCAACACCTTCCACATCACGCAGACGGTCAAACCGACCCAGCATTTCGCGAGTAGTGCCGCCGCCTCCGTCACCGTAGCCGCACAGGACTATGGCTCTATCGGAGAAGTCTTTGTCCTGGTAATTTTCTTCAGAATGATTAAGCTCCCGGGCAGTCATGCTTGAGGAGTAGGTATCCATCGGTGGAAAGTGAGTGAATATAGGCGTGCCATCGATACCCTGCCAGTCAAAAGTATGATGAGGGAACTTTGTAGTGTCATTCCATGAGATCTTTTGCGAAAGGAAGTAACGCATGCCAGCACGCCGGGCAATTTGAGGGAACTGGCCCGTATAGCCGAAACTGTCAGGCTCCCAGACTACATCGGTATCTACGCCTAGATGCTCACGATAGTAGCGTTTTCCATAGCTGAACTGGCGTGTCAATGATTCGCCCGCTGGCAACATCCCATCAGATTCGACCCACATGCCACCCACAGGAATGAAGCGTCCCTCTTTGACGCGACGCAAAAGGCGAGCAAACAGATCTGGATGATCAGCCTCAAGCCAGGCATACTGTTGTGGGGAACTCATTACATAGATAAAATCGGGATCTCGCTCCATCAGCGCCAGCATATTAGAGACTGTACGGGCTACCTTTCGGCGAGTTTCACGCTTGGGCCAAAGCCAGGCCGAATCAATGTGTGAATGACCTACTACTGCATGATCCAAACTGCTTGACACAGCCGGCAGGCTGAGTTCTTCGGCCAGGGCCGTACGGGCCTGTTGCAGACTAGCTGCATCACCCTCCCGATAGCTGTTCAAGGAAGTCTGCAGGGCCTTACCCAGCCTCCAATAGCGTGGCTGCTTGGGGTCGCACTCCCGGATGATCTGGCTGACCGCTTCCAGATCCATGGCATAGTTCCACATCTCATAATCGAAATGACAGACATCCAGCTGATTCAGAGCGTTAGGCTCGTCGGCTCGGCCCGTGGTGCCTTCACCCAAACGAGTCTTAACGAATGGAGGAACCCCGAGAATGAGCGGGTTGCAGGCTGCCTCCAGATAGAGGGTAAAAGTCCCATCGGACCTGATAAGCGAAGGTTCTTCATCAATGGCTGACCCTTTCCAGTCTCTGCCATCCAGGGGAATCCATTTATTCTTCGGGTTAACGGCTTTAATTATGGAACCATCGGGACGGTAAGCCTCTGCCTCGTAGTGGCTCCCCGGTGAGTCTGGCTGCCATCCAAGGTCCACAATTAGCTCCAACGGGGTCTCATCGCGGTGTTCCTGGTCAATGTTTCCTGAAATTTCCATCCAAGTGGTCCCCCAGGTGGTCCCCCAGGATTCACCTACGGCCATGTGCTCAAAGGGAATATCTCCTTTAGCCAAGCGAGCGAAGAAGTCCTGGGAAGCAATAGGCTCGCCAGGGATCCGGTAGGCCCTGACATTGCAATGGCCAACCGGCCGATCGACATAGGGCAACAGTCGTTGCCTCATGACTCGATCGCACCTGTCGAGTTCACGCCCCACGTTTAGCTGCATCCCGCAAACCTCCTCGTTTCAGCCGATTCAACATTGATAACTAAAGCGGTTTAGTTAAATTGTAGCACGATTTGCAGAGAAGCAATGACTCACACGATAAAACCCGATAATCCAGGCTGATAACCGAAATTGCCGGCGTGTCGTCAAAGGCTAATGATCAAACGGAGAAAAGTCAGAGCAATCACTAATCTTCAGACTACTGTCTGAGGTGCAAGTAGGCAGCGCATGAACATAGACCATGCCAACGAAAAACCCATTGACGCAACTCGACTGTCAGGACACGATTGAGATACCGATGCCATTTCCCCTGTTCAAGTTTTAAGATACCTTTGACGAGCCTTATCTTTCGTACCAGAAGGGGATCTACCCTATGAATCGAATTACAGATCCGTCACTGCGTAAAACTATTTCATTGTTTTACTTAACCAAATCCTTTTGGAAGACTTTCAGCATGTATTTGAAGCCGGCTCAGCCTTCATAGGTCTTGCCGATTGTACTTTTCACACTAGAGTTGACACAGACCCGATAAAGCTGGAATTGCCAGGCTAAGCGAAAATTCTTGAGTGTTGATTAAAGTCCTCATTAACTCGTTGACCATCGAAATAGTCTGCCCCCCCCCCTCCATGAAGTCCTGAGCATTCAAATCTTTGAAAACGCTGGCAAAGGCTCCTGAAACTATGGCGAGATTAATGAATTCAAAAGAATCAATCGGCCGCTTGACAAAACCGACAGACATTGCCAGTTGTTTAGTCCTGACATACGGCGCTGACCGGCAGCCTCTCGATGTATTCGGGAGGCGCGGCCGACAAGACAGTGTCCGCGTGAAGACTTGGAACCGAGGAGCACTCACATTGAGCTGTTTAGGTTGGGATTCGACGGGTTGGCGGACTAGATAAATTCCTGACTAGTGTCGTTGCGCCATTGCATGGAATTGGCAATGACGGCACCTGCTTACTTAATGCAGACCCCGGGAGGCACCATTAGCACGCCTGACATAGCCATCATTCTTAACTTCAGTCAACGATACGAGGACCAAATATGACTAGTCCTAATTCATCGCGAACCTGCAGGCACAACACCTCAAATAAGAGAATTCGGCCCCACACAGTGCCAGGAGCATCGCATGAGGCCGAAGACAACATTTTCTTATGCTCAGGCCTGAGCCAGAGCCTCGACAATATAGTTGTTGATGGTGGCCTTGACCACTTCAAGATGGTCGGACTTGTCGGCGGCGATCAGTTCGGCCTGCGGCTTGTCAAGGCTGTACTCCTCCAGGGAGGCCAGCGTGGCCGTGCCGTCCTCAACAGTGGCGCCGATGCCGGATTCGAAGGAGGAATAGCGCTCCTGCTGCAACTGCTCGATGTAGCCGTCCTCATGCATCTTGGCAGCTACCAGCAGACCGGCGGCATAGGTGTCCATGCCCACGATGTGGGTCCTGAAGAGGTCCTCAGGCAGGAAGGAGGAGCGGCGCGGCTTGGCATCGAAGTTCAAGCCTCCGCGGGGCCCGATGCTCCCATTGGCCAGCACCTCCCACATGACGGCGGTGGCATCGTAGAGGTCCGAGGGGAATTCATCCATGTCCCAGCCGATCAGCTTGTCGCCCTGGTTGGCATCCAGGGATCCCAGGAAGCCGGCCTCGCGGGCTACGCGGACCTCATGCTGATAAGTGTGCATGGCCAGGTTGGCATGGTTGCCCTCGATGTTGAGCTTGAAGTTATCCTGCAAGTCATAGGTACGCAGGAAGTTGATCGTAGTAGCCGCGTCGTAATCGTACTGGTGGAGTGTAGGCTCCTTGGGCTTGGGTTCGATCAGGAACTGCGCGTCGAAGCCGATCTCCTTGGCGTAGTCCACGCACATGTGGAAGAGGGCGGCCATATGGTCCTGCTCTTCCTTCATTCGGGTGTTCCAAAGGGATTCGTAGCCCTCACGACCGCCCCAGAAGACGTAATTCTCAGCACCGAGCCGCTTGCCGATCTCCAGGCTGTGCTTGAGCTGCCCTGCCGAATATGCATAGATATCAGCGAAAGGCGAGGTACCGGCACCGGCCTCGAAACGAGGGTTGGTGAAGAGCGACGAGGTGTTCCATAGTAGCTTGACGCCCGTGTCCTTCATGGCGGCCTCGATGCGGTCGATCACCTTGTCAAGATTGGCATCGGTCTCGCGCAGGGTGTCGCCCTCGGGAGCCAGATCACGGTCGTGGAAGCAGAAGAACTCGACCCCCAGCTTGGTGAAGAGCTCAAAGGCGTAATCCACCTTGGCCAGCGCCTGATCCATGGGATCGGTGTATCGGTAGTAGGGCCTCTGAGCGGTGGGATCGCCAAAGGGATCCACCAGACCCTGGTTGAAGGTGTGCCACCAGGCCACGGCGAAACGCAGCCAGTCCTTCATAGGCTTGCCGGCCACCACCTTGTTCTTGTCGTAGTAGCGGAAGCCCAGGCCTTCCTTGACACCTTGGCGACCCACGTATTCGATTTTGTCAACGTCCCACAAACCCATCCGAAATGCTCCTTTGCCTATTGCATTTACCTTTACAGCGTTTACAGGGGAGGAAACCAATTCCTGCCTCCTGAGCAACAAGAGTAGAGGGATGAATCGATTTTGTCAATTCGTTGAATTATATAGAAGCGGTATCACTATCCCTGGTACTACTCAGCTGATTTCGAGAAGCTCCTTCGCCGTATAAGACCCAGTGCTCAACTAGCATCGAACGATGAAAGCCGAACGTGTCTTGGTAGGACAATTATCCTGTCGGTTTTAAGCTTTGGCATAAAAACCGGCCAAAGCTTGAAACCGGCAGACGAGGCACAGACCATTTTCCTGGCTCGAGATTTATGCAATCCTAAGACTCCGTGCAAGAAACGTCCAAAAAGCCGCAGAGCCATACTCTACTCATTGATGATCATTCTCGCGCTCTTCCCGCCTTTCGATATGAACTCGCAATCGATCCGATCAGGAGTTCGCTCCCTTCCGAAGAATGTCGGCGAAGCCCCAAATCACAGAGGCGATCCTTCCCAACTCCGATTCCCGACTGACCTGACGCCAGACCGTAGCGTAAGACTCAAACCAGATCTCAAAAGCATCGGCCAGGCCCCGATCGCCTTCTGCATCCGGAGCTCCAGGCAGAACGCCATAGCGAACGGCTAGACTACGACCCAGTGCGTTAAAGAGGCGTTGACCATGGACAGCTATCAACTGAGCCTGCAAAGTTCTGCGCGCATCAGCCCGGCATCCGGCGGCCGCCCTGCCCATGCGTACAGCCGCGTCGACCAGCAGAGCGTCACGCTGATCCACCTGCTCAAGACGAATGCGCAAAGCCTTAAGCAGGCTCCGTCGAGCTTCGTCGAGATCGGCAGACGAATCCAGTGCAGGCACGCCTGCGCCCGGCAATGTAGAGGCCACATCCTGGTTGAGGCCCCCATGTCCGTCATCAAGCTCCCAGTAACGCACCATATCGTCCCAGCCGAAGACCACACTAGAGCCAGCTTGGATCAGTGCCGGCAGATAGTCCCCCGCCGCATCCCCATAGACCAACAGGCCCAGATCCCTGTCCACCCGGTCTCGATCATCGTCATTGGGATTCCAGAAGCACTGCGCGGCGTAGGCCATGCCAGGCAAGCTCATGCGCGGGTCGTTGATGTGCCCGTAATCGCCCCAGTCGGTGACCATGGCTCCAACGGCACCGTACTGGATCCCATATTGACTCAGACGGCTGATGTTCTTCCAAGCATTGTCGATTCCAGGAAGGAGAAGATTCCAGGCGTGAACGGCCGAGCAGACTACCTGCCGGGCCCCCGTCGAGGCTACAAGGGCAACCTTGTCCGGCCCTACCTGCGGATCATAGAGCCAGTTGAGCAGCGTGCAGTCCTCGGGCAGCCTGTCCAAGATTTTGGGCATGGACACGGCGACATCGCCCCAGAACATGGGATGGCGGCCCTGCGCATGCAGGTGATCGCACAGGCTGATCAGATAATCGGCATACATGTCAGCAGGATCCTTACTGGAACCATCCTGCCGCGAACGCCCCTTGCCCAGATCGAAGGTCTCGTCTCCGCCGATATTGAAGTTACGCGTACGCATAAGCGGCGCATAGGCGTCAATCAGCCCAGTGGAGAATGCCAGGGCCTGCGGATGGTTGACATTGATGGTGTGATGCTCCTGGCGCTCTATAAAAGAGTAAGGCCGGTCCGCCTGCTCGGGAAACTCGCCCAGATCCCTGAATCCGCGAGTGCGAAGGCTGGTGTAATGGTGACCGAAGGTGGAAATCGAAGGCACCAACTCGATGCCCAGGCGGGCGCAATAGTCATCGAAGTCGGTGATCTGCCCGGGCTCCAGAGGGCTTGTGCCCCTCCAGGCCTCGCTCATGCCCGGGAAAGCCATGGTGTGCTCAATGTAGAGCTGCAGCTGATTGAACTTATACAGGGCCAATATGTCCGCCCAGTGCCGCAGCCATTCCATGGTGGGCACCCGACCGCGGGTCACATCCAGACTGTAGATGCGCGTTGGATAGGCGGGGCGGTCCTGAATGTGCAAGGCGGGAAGCACCGGACCGCATTGCATGATGACCTGGCGGAGGGTCTGTACCCCCCATCGCAGTCCCTGACCGTCGCCGCCGCGGACATCCACAATCGGGCGGCGCTCCCCCTGATCGGCGATGCGCAGAAGATACTCTTGAGGACCAAGTTTTTGGTCCAGGTCCAGACTGATTGCGCCAGCCCAAGCCCCCCCTCGCGAATGATCCCAGACCATCCCCGTAGCCTGCTTTATGGTACCTGCCAACTGGTCACTGAGAACTGAAGCCAGCTCCTGGTCAACTGCTGAACCGCAGACAATTCTGCCCGCCACTGGCAACAGCAGCTGACCCCGATCCCTTTGCATGTGAAGCGGCCGGGGAATCAGGGCCAGCGGCCGCTCCTTCGACGGATCGGCGACGGTGTCGATGCCATTATCAAGACTCATGATCCATACCTTTCGTGCAATAGACTGATGCCACTGACGACCGCGTCGTTGACATGCTCCAGCCATGACCATCGATGGCCACCTCATCAGTCTACCCATAAGCCGGAGACGAGAAGAGGTGCCGGCGTTTAGGGCGAACGGGCACCGTCAGAGCCCAATATCCACCGCACAAGCAGCTCGCTTAGGACTGCGAGCCTACAAGAACCTACTATCCATCGCACTGGTGAAGAAGTAGAGGCTGATGAACTTCTTGGCTGCGATGAAGCGGCCAACGACGGGAATGTCTTGTCGAGAAACCTTGAACAACTTTGAAAGTTTGTGCAAGGATAATAAACAGTGTTAATATATAAACGTTGTTCATAAAGTGCACGAAGATCGTGAGACTGTACTACTCAAGGAGGAGGTCGACATGCGCGGCAGTCCATACGCCAGCACACCAAAGGCCCTCTCCGAACTCAATCAGTCACGCATCGTCCAATATCTGCATCAGCACGGCACCAGTTCACGAGCCCAGATGGCACGGGACCTCAACCTGACGCCGGCGGCCGTAGGCAAGCTGGTGGCCCGCCTAATCAGCTTGGGCCTAATCAGCGAGACCGGAAGCATGGACTCAGAGGGCGGCCGTCGATCCATCGGCCTGGCCCTGAACGCCGACCGCTACCAGGTCATCGGAGTCAAGTTCGCCCGCAGTTTGGTCAGCGTCGGACTCTTCGACATCAGCGGCCATCTCCTGGACTCGGAGGAGCTGCCCCCCGTCGATCCCGATGACATCCCCGGCACAGTAACTGAAGTCAGAACGCGAGTGAGAAAACGTCTGGAGACAAACCCCACCATCGTGGCCGTGGGCATGGCTGTGCCGGGCCCCTACCTGCGAGAGACCGGCCGCATCGCCCTGGTTACCAGCATGCCCGGCTGGCGTGGCGTGGACTTTATACACGAATTCGGCCAGGCTTTCCGCGTACCCACCTTCATCGAGCAGGATGCACGAGCTGGCGCGCTGGCCCAAAGCCTGTTCGACTCCCGAGTGAGCGCATCCAGCATGGCCTACTTCTTGGTGGGTGAAGGCGTTGGACTGGGAGTCATCGACAGGGGTGCCCTGGTGGACGGCAACCAGGGAGCGGCTACCGAGATCGGACACGTCAGCATCGACCTGAATGGCCTGCCATGCGAGTGCGGCAACCGCGGCTGCCTGGAATGCTACTGCTCGGCGGTAGCCATCCACCGCCGCATGTGCCAGCCGGATATGCGGGATCACTTCCCTGGAATCGAGACCATGACCCACGCCAAGGCCTGCGCAAGTCTGTTCGACCAGGCCCGCTCGGGCCAGCAGGTCGCCCAGACCTTGGTGGGTCAAATAGCCAACTACGTGGGCTATGGCTGCGTGACCATCGTCAACGCCTACAACCCTGCTCAAATCATCATCGGAGACATGGTGGCCGCCGCTGGTCCCCGTCTGCTGGAACGAGTTCGCACCATAGTATCCCAACGCGCCCTGCCTGGCTTGCGCGAGCACACGCAGATTCTGCTCTCCCGTCTTCCAGCCGATGCCACACTGACCGGAGCCGCTGCGGTGGCGGCCAGCCAATTTTTGGAGCACCCGGCCAGCATGGGCCGCACAACTGTGAAATCAGCAAACACAAGGCGGGCACATCGCCCGTCGTCAGGAAAGGAACACCATGACCAGTAAACCCGTGGTCCTCAGCATCGGCGAGATCCTCTGGGACGTCCTGCCAACAGGCAAGCGGGCCGGTGGAGCACCGGTCAACTTCAGTTATCATGCCGCAAAGAACGGGGCGGAAGGCTATGCCTTCAGCGCCGTGGGCCGGGACGACCTGGGCCGGGAGCTTGAGGAGGCGGTCCAGAAGGCCGGCGTCGATGCCTTCCTACAGCACAACGACCACCCCACCAGCACCGTCGAGGTCCAGCTGACCGAGGGCATCCCCCAGTACGTCTTCAAGCCTGATGTGGCCTGGGATCATCTGGAATACACGGATGACCTGGCCGGGCTAGCCAGCAAGGCCGACGCCGTCTGCTACGGCACGTTGAGCATGCGCAGCAGTGGGTCCCGCGAAACCTGCCTGCAGGTCCTGCGCCACACTAAGAGCCATGCCATGCGCTTCTTCGACATCAACCTGCGCGGCACCTTCTACAGCAAGGATCTAATCCAGGAACTGCTGGACATGGCCACGGTTTTCAAGCTCAACGACGAGGAACTGGTCACCCTGCGCGACATGTTCCACATTCCTGGAGCCACCGACGACGAGCTCTGCAGCTGGTTCATGGACCAGTGGCATCTGGACACCATCGTGCTGACCGCCGGCAGCGACTACAGCACGATCTATCTGGCGGACGGCCAGTCCTCACACCTGCCCACGCCTAAAATCACCGTGGCTGACACGGTCGGGGCCGGCGATGCCTTCTCCGGCACCTTCGCAATCAACCGCCTATTGGGGGCCTCCCTGACTCAGGCCCACCGGGCTGCAGTCAACACTGCCGCCTTCGTCTGCACCCAGCAGGGCGCCTGGCCCGAATATCCTGAGCATATCCCCGACTATTTAGGCCAGCAGGGCCAATGACTCCCTGTCCTTGAGCATGACTGTGGTCCCGCCAGGTCGAGCCGTCAATGCCGACAGGACGGGACCAAACTTATATCTACGGAATTGGGAATTTACCGGATGCCGATGAGCTGCCACGCGTCGACAGGACTCTGTGGCTTGATCGGGATCCAAGACAATGCCCAGGGAGAAGCGGGAATATCCACAGCGTCCATCTGTTGTATACTGACGAGGCTGGTCCGCAATGGCACCAGCAGAGCTTGATAATTCAAGATTGGGGCTGATCGGTTTCGACGGTGACCTGTTCGTCGCAGGGAAGCGTGCCGAGAACGCGGGGGTCCGCTCGTTAATGTCCTCCCGCAAACAACAAGTGCTAAATCTAACCGCACTGAGTTTGCTCTCGCTGCCTGAGCTTCGCGCCAGGACTAATCAGTGAGTAGCTGCTCCGTTCACTCCCCTTCGCCTTCGGGGGGATGCTGAGCGTCATTAAGAAGACTTGCTTGAACTGCCGCGCCACAGGGCGGTTCGGGGACTTTTTCTGCGGCTATGCCCGCCACCGGTTGTCTGCGACACAGGTAGGGGCAGACAGATAGCCACAAAGGCCAGCAGACTACGCACGTAGAAGACTGAGGGTGCGGTCACCGGACCGGGGTTCAATTCCCCGCAGCTCCACAAGACAAGGGCCAGCCGAGGCAACTTGGCTGGCCCTTGTCATACCGTTTTACAGTTCAAGGATCCATCTTTCCGGATTACTTTGTGCATCACATTGTCAATAACCTTACTCATGAATCTCAGGCCATTCTCGTTTCTTTACTTGCAGTGTTTAAATGACTCCAAGACAACTCCATCCGGAGCAATAATGATATAATTTTGGAGCTAAGACAAATAATTGAGCAATTGAAGCAGGCGAAAGCAATGAAAGAGACAGCGAGAATTCAAATTCGCACCAGCGAGGATATGAAACGTCGGGCCTCACAGCTTTTCGAAGACCTAGGCCTTGATCTCGGCACGGCAATTAACATGTTCCTCTCTCAGTCGTTGCGCGAGGGAGGGCTTCCATTCCGCTCCCAACTTTCCAAATTTGACCGAGAAATGGAGGAAGCCGAGGCTTCACCGGTCACTCACGTGGGTGATGTAGAGAATATGAAAGACATCATCCATCATGTATGAGTTTGCATATACGCAAAAATTCCTGCGAGATGTCAAGAAAATCAAGAAGAAGCATTTCGACTTAATCAGGCTCGATCAAGTGCTCGACGATTTGGCTAACTACAATTCAGCACTGCTTAAACGTAAATATCGAAAGTACCAGTTGAAAGGACGCTGGTCCGAATACGAGGAACTCCATGTCGACGCAGACTGGCTCCTAGTGTACAAGCGCGATAAGAATCGAATCGTTTTTACCTTGATGACCACCGGCAACCACGACCAAACACTGTGACGTAAGTGAAAGTCTCGGCAATCAAGCCTTGTCCCGACCCACATGACTCACTGTACTCGATAGACAAATTTGACCGCTAATTGTTTATCTACTCCTATGTTAAAGGTTAACCGTCCACAGGATCTCCTAAAGATTAACTTGCCATAATGGCGATACTCATCTTCGAGCGTCCAGCATGTATTTATCGTATTGACCTGTGTTGGCCTATACGACAAGGAACTGTCCGTTGATGAATATGCCACACACAGCCATGGCCGAAATCAATGCTTGGCAAGACCGCTCAATTACACATCGCGGATCCAACAATTAAAGCTCACTGCCGATCATTCGCCTATTGCACCTTGCAAAATGGCTATGGGCGAGCGCTTCAAAGCAGGCCGCGCCGTCAGCATGGTCGCCAGTGACCCGACAATGATGATCGGCAACCCGCATATAAGGAAGAACTGCCAAGGAAAGACTACGGACAGACTGTGGACAAGCGGCCAATAGACCATGGCTGTACTCAGTCCGACCAGTCCGGTGCCGCCTGCTGCGATGATAATGCCTGTAGTCATCACGATGGTGCCGTCCAATGTAGATATAGCAGTAAGCTGCTGCGGGTTTGCCCCAGCGATTGACAGGAGCGCCAAATCAAGGTCACGATCCCGAGCGGCGATAGCGAATCCCGCGATCACGCCGACCAGGGCGACAAGCAACGCTGCCCAGAAACCATAGAGCAACTCCAAGGTTCCACCTGATGTGGCATTTGCTATTCCCGGTACCTTGTTCATGGCGACGGTACTGGTGCCTCCGGCAGCCAACAGACCGCCGACCAGAAACATACAGGCGGTCAACGCTATGACCGTTGAGCCGAATGTCGTGTCTTTGCTTCTGACCACAGCCTGTGAACGCGCTACCCG